>JAITMT010000491.1 GCA_031277235.1 Tannerella sp. | reverse complement strand
GGATGTACCAGTCCGATGGTTTCGCGCACCATTCCCGACGCTTCATCGGCGACGCCCGTCGTAACGCTTCACCGCAACGACAGCGACGGAAAAACGATTGTGAACGACGTAGTAACCTATATGGCTTCCTTAGCCCTGCCTTCCAGTCCGGTTACCTACAAGTGGACGGTTACCAACGCCACCCTGCAATCGGGAGACGGCACTTCGACGGTGGTCATAGCATTTAACACAGTGGGTACGGCTACCGTCAGGGTGGATGTTACCAATGCCTGCGGTACGGGCTTCGCAACCGACAGCCCGAACGTACAAGATGACTGCGCCGAGCCTGAGACCGTAACTCCCAATACCGGCTCGACTGTGACGGTGAATACGGTAGCGGGAGTAGGGGTAACCCTTGGTCCCGTATCGGCAACTTTTCAATATACCGCATCGCCGGTCGTTAAATATCAGTGGTATAGTAATACAACGAACAGCTATTCGGGCGGAACGCTTATTTCGGGAGCAACCCAAAACATGTACATTGCCAATTCCAATGCGGGTACTTTTTACTACTATTGCGCAGTAACAAATGCGAACTGTGCCAGTACGACGATGAATTCAGGCGTGTATCAGGTTGAGGTCAGCGATAATCCACAAACTATGGATCCCGGTTCGGGCACCTTTACGGGGATTACCTGTTTCGATATCAATAAATCCAATTTCAGCAACAATTGCGGGACGCAGGCGGGAAGGGCAGGCTCGGCAACGAACTTTGCCACGCTCGGTCCCGTAACCTATACCTTCAAGGCTTCGGCAAGCGGAAACAAGAGCAACTTGAGTTTTGTGGTGATAGATACGGACGGAGCGATCGAGAGTTGGACGGGCGCCGGTATATCCGGGCCGATCGCCAACAATCAGACGGCTACGCTGGTTATCAACTACAGAAAAGATCTGAGCGACATAAACGGGCTGATTTACGGTCGTACCCGTGAAAATGCGTTAAAGATAGAACTGTATGCCGTTTATAACGATGGCTCGAAAGATGTAGCCTTGCGACTAAACGTGAGCATACAGGACTGTATCTGCTGTCCCGGCTACCTGGCTGTGGGTGGAGAATATGTGTTGCAAAGCAAGTATCAATATGTACCGCTTAACTATACACCTGTTAATGTAGTTTTTAACACCTTAAAGCCTTACTTTACCGCTACGGGCAACGACGTCTGTTTCTATAAAAAAGATGGCATATTGCCTAATAATGAGTGGATCACTTGGGGGGTAGCGAATGCCTACTGTAAGGACGGCACTTTTGTTGATCCGGAATATAAATCCATGGGTTGGCGACTGCCTTCCATTGCCGAACTGGCTGCTATTAATGGTATTTATGACAAACTGGATAGCCAGCCTACTTCCGTTCCTGGTACAATCAATATGGAACCCAGTTTTTACTGGAGTAGTACCTTTTACAACTCTACAACTCCCTGGTACTATAGTTTCATGTACGATCTTGCGAGATGGGTGATGATGAGTGAGCCCTACGGAAATATGACACGTTGCGTTAAAACTTTTTAAAATATAGATAATATGCGAAAAATAACGATACTTCCCATCCTTCTTTTCTGTCTGGCAGTGAGCGCAAGCCCCCTAAATCCCCCTCAGACACCTCCCCTAACCCCTCCAAAGGAGGGGAACTCTCCCCTTCTTGAGGAGGGGGCAGGGGGGAGGCTCTTCCGTCTCGACGCACCGTTTCTGGCAGGCATGGAGGCAAAACTCTACTGCTTTGAAGGGGCGCAAATGGATTCCGTGCAGGCGGTCATTGACGCTTCGGGCAAGGCTGTTTTTACCGTTCCGAACCATCGCTACAGAGGCATGGCAACCCTGATCGTTCCCGGCGCGGGAGGCGTCGAAATGATTGTTGGCGAGCCGGAAACGCTACTCGTGTGCAACAGTCCGACGCTCAACAACGAAACGGCGCAGTTTCCCCAATCGGAAGAAAACAGTTGGCTGAAACATATTTTCACCTCCCAAAGCCGCTACATGCAACAGCAGTCGTGGCTGGAAGCGGGCGCGAATCTGTTTTCCGATTCGTTGCTGCTGGCTCATATACAGTCCGAACAGGCAAAAGTGGAATCCTCGATGCAGGCTTTAGCCGGAGAAATATCCGTCTCCCAACTGTATGCAGCGCAATATTACCGCTTAGCCGACTTCATGAACCGCCTTTTCGCCACCGAGCAAAAGCGCGATGTAAACGGCGCGTTGCTTATCCGCCGGGAAATGGAAGAATCGGTGGACGTCGTGTCGCTCTATACTTCGAGGCAACTGTGGGGCAGCATGCTCAACTTTTATGCGAGCCTTTTCAACCATACCGTGAACGAAGGCGCCAAACAAAAGCAATATGTCGAATCGGTGCTGAAAATCGCCGGAAGGCTCTCCGCACCCTATTTCGAGGCGTACATCGCGGGCTGCATCACCGAAACCGAACGCTTCGGCTGGATGGATGCGCGACATGCGATTACGGAAGGTTTGCTGGCGCAGCATGAAGGTTTCGTGTCATCCTATCCCGTGCTGGAGCGGGCTATCGGCGCCTATCGCGTAGCCGAAGGGTTGCAGTTGCCGCCCGTTGCGGGGCTGGTCGAGCGCTCCGGGTCTTACGACAGGATACTGGTTGCCTTCCACGATTCGGATTGCAATGCCTGTATCAACGAAATGACGCGGCTGATGCAGTTCTACCCGCAGTTGGAAGAAAAGGGCGTCCGCGTGGTTTCCGTCGCCGCCGACAGGGACCGGGAGCGGTTTGAAGCGGAGTCCGTAAAATTTCCGTGGCAGGACAAGTTGTGCGACTTCAAGGGTTTTGAGGGCGTGAACTTTTCCAACTACAACGTATCGGCTTCGCCCTCGTTTTTCCTCACCGACGCGGGCGGAAAACTGCTGGGCATGTATTTCAGCGTCGCGGACATGGAAAAGGATTTAAAAGATATTGTTCATAGTAATAAACTTTAGAATACACGAAAAGCTAATTTTTTTTTTATACACAAAGCTAGTTTATACACAAAATCAGTAGACATTTAAAAAATGTAGTGGAAAGAAGGGAGTTGTGAAACTCTTTTCTTTCGTTTTTTTATGAATCTCCGTATAAATACCTGAAAAAATGCAATCAATGAATCCAGAGGATTCAAATATTTATAGAAAACTTGACAACAGAAGTCGGCAGAATTAGGTAATGAGGTTGCGGGAGAGAATACAATTTCTTGCTGCTACTGAGGTTGTTTTGTTTGTGAAATTAGGTGGAAATGAGGTTTGTAGGCAGCATTTATCGTTGAGATCATGTAAGCGAATTTTGGGGGCGATTTTCGGGAGGGGTTTGAGGCAGGACTGTTAAGTTTTTATGAATGTCCGTATAAGAACCTAAAAAATTATGCAATACAATGATTGATGTTTCATTGATCTAATATATTGGTAGAAAATAGATTATCTCCTCAATCGGCGTGTCGTCAGGTACGCAATATGTAGAATCATTTTCTCGTATCGCGTACCTAAAGGCACGCATTTCCGGGAATTACCGTTTGTTCTACCAATATTACATCCCTAACGGGATTTTAGGAGAATATACGGACATTCATTTAAGTTTTTAATACATTGGCATCATTTTTGGCATTCCGTTAGGAATGCATCGCTCGGTAGAAAGATCATCAACCCACAGGATGCATTCCTTACGGAATGCAACCAACAATGAAAAATATATTCTATCGGGCGATAATCCCTACGGGTGGGATGTAAAATATGTGGGGTTTGAGTGAAAAATTATCCGTTCTTTTTTGGAAATAGAAAAACCTCATTTTCACCTCATTTTTTCTACAAAACAACCTCAGTAGAAAAATAACGAACGGAGATAATGACCTCATTACCCCATTAATCGCATGATAATTAGGTAATGAGGTTGCGGGAGAGAATACAATTTCTTGCTGCTACTGAGGTTGTTTTGTAGAAAAAATTAGGTGGAAATGAGGTTTGTAGGCAGCATTTATCGTTGAGATCATGTAAGCGAATTTTGGGGGCGGTTTCCGGGAGGGGTTTGAGGCAGGACTGTTAAGTTTTTATGAATGTCCGTATAAGAACCTAAAAAATTATGCAACACAATGATTGATGTTTCATTGCTCTGTCCCGAAGGGACAATATATTGGTAGAAAATGGATTATCTCCTCAATCGGCGTGCCGTCAGGTACGCAATATGTAGAATCATTTTCCCGTATCGCGTACCTGACGGCACGCTTTTCCCGGAATTACCCTTTGTTCTACCAATATTACATCCCTGACGGGATTTTAGGAGAATATACGGACACTCATTTAAGTTTTTAATACATTGGCATCATTTTTGGCATTCCGTTAGGAATGCATCGCTCGGTAGAAAGATCATCAACCCGCAGGATGCATTCCGTACGGAATGCAACCAACAATGAAAAACATATTCTACACCCCAGCCCTGGGGTTTGAGGGGGCTATTCGGGAAAATTTATTTTTTACTCAACACTTGCTTTCTCGAAAAAAAGACTTACTTTTGCATGGAAAAAAACTAAACAATTGAAAATCTTATGAAAAAAGTTGTATTCCTACTAATGTCTTTTTCCCTGATAATCAGCATGTCGGGGCAGGTATCAAATGTCCCGGAGGCAGCATCTATAGGAGACAGTCTTCAGAATCAACTGATTGCTTTTCCGCAGGAAAAATTGTATCTGCATACCGACCGGAATTTCTACGTGCCGGGCGAAAAAATATGGTTCAAGGCATATCTCGTCAATGCAATAACACATCAAGAGCCGACAAGAAGCCGGTATGTTTATGTGGAACTCATCAACGCTTCGGACTCGCTGATAGAGCGCGTGATGCTTCTCAAAAACGCTGATAATATGTTTCATGGCAACATTTTTCTGTCGGAAATCATCCCCGAAGGCTTTTATACGCTTCGTGCCTATACGCGCTACATGGAAAATTTGGGCGAAAATTATTTCTTTGAAAAAAACATACAGATTGGAAATCTAAATACTGATAATCAATCTGTTAAATCGAAAAATAAAAAATCTGAAAACAAAGATTACGACGTGTCGTTTTTTCCCGAAGGCGGCAATTTCCCGGAAGAAGAACTTTGCATCGTGGCTTTCAAGGCGTTAAACGAGGATGGCGCTCCGGAAGAGATTACGGGAGAGATCATAGACGATAAAGACATGAATATCTGTAATATAGAGACTTTCTATTCGGGTATGGGATATTTTGTTCTGATGCCCGAAAAGGGAAAAACATATTTTTTGAAGTGCAAAAATAAAAACGGATTGGAAAAACGGTTGAAACTGCCGCCGGCACAAAATGCCTGTGCGGTAAAAATTTCAGGGATAAAAAATAACTGGTTTGTTTCCGTCAGCAAGTCGCCCGATTATCCTGATCAGCAACTGTATATGCTTATTCATTGCAGAGGTGTCCCGCTTCATTTCACGCCGTGGAACCGCGAAAAAGAGTCTCTTTCCATTTCAAAACAGAAACTTCCGGCGGGCGTCATACAGATATTGCTGCTGGACAGGGATTTGAATCCGGTCAGCGAACGGCTGATTTTCAACAAAAACAATGATACGGCAAAGGTTGTTTTTACTTCCGGCAAAACCTTTTACGGGAAACGGGAAAAGGTGGTTGCAGAGATGTCTGTGACGGACAGTGAAGGCGTTGCCCTGACCGGAAATTTATCGGTCGCCGTCACGGATAATAAAGATTTTCAGATAGATACGGCAACTACGATTCTGTCGAGTCTGTTGCTTTCGTCGGAATTGAAAGGACATATCGAGAATCCTGCCTATTACCTGCAAAACACGCCCCAAGCCGAATTTGCGCTTGATTTGCTGATGAAAACGCACGGCTGGCGAAGGTATGACATCCCCGCAGTCATCCGGGGAAAAAAGGCGTATCCCGAATATCTGTTTGAGGAAGCGCAATCCGTTACAGGACAGGTGAAAACGCTGTTTCTGGAAAAACCCGTCGAAAACGGCGAAATAGCCATGTTTTCGTCGGACGGCGGTTTCGGGCAGACTACGACCAATTCTCTGGGCTATTTCAGTTTCTTCGGACTGGAATATGCCGACAGTACGAAATTTTTTGTCCAGGCAAAAAATAAAAAAGGCAGCGACCGGGTGATATTGGAGATAACCCCCGAAACATTTCCGGAATTGCAGCATATTCCGCTTGCCTCACAATCCGTTGAGAATGAAAAAGATACGATTGATGTCAATTTTATGGAAAAAGCCGGACAGCGGGCAAAATATGACGAAGACATGAAAATGATTCATCTGCCGGAAGTTGTGGTTACGGCTAAAAAAATAGACAAAAAAGACGAAATCCGGCTGCAAAACTGGATGAATGCCTCGTCCGACGCCACCATTTACAGGGAAGACATTGAAAAAAGACATGCACTCAATGTTACAAACTTGCTTTATGGCGTCGCAGGCGTGCAAGTGGGAGCAAACGGCACGATTTCGATAAGAGGCGGCGGACGTCCGCTGATACTGATTGACGGGATGGAAATGCCGTGGCCCGAACAAATGGGTTCTGTATACGATTCGCCGCTGGAAATGGTCAACGTTGACGATGTCGAAAGCATTGATATTTTCAAAGGTCCGAGCGCAGCCATATTCGGAATGCGCGGTGGAAACGGTGCCATCAGCATTACGACGCGGCGAGGAGAAATCAACAGTTCCCAAAAAGCGAACTGGAATTTTGCATCCATCTCGCCGCTGGGATTCCAAAAACCGGTAGAGTTTTATGCGCCGAAATATGACACGGCGGAATCCCGAAAATCTCCTGTCCCCGACTATCGGACGACCCTTTTCTGGAAACCCGATATAGTGATTTCCGACGAAGGCAAAGCGTCTTTTGAATTTTATTCCGCCGACTTTCCGACTATCTATTCGGTTGTTATTGAAGGTATTGCGTCTGACGGTCAAATCGTCAGGCATGTTGCCGAAATCGAGGTGCATGAATAATTTGGCACTGTATTTGTAAAAGAAAACTACTATGGATATAAAAGAAGCACGGAAAATCTATGATAACATCGTTAATTTCCTCAACAACAGGGAATTAAAGATGGCTTTCGACTCGCTGGGCAATCTCATGGAGACGGCGAATCAGATTATTTTTCGGGACGAATTGAACACGAAACAGGAGACTTACCGGCAATTGCTGCATTATTTCGTCGAAGGCTCGAAAGACCCGATGCAGACAAGGATTTACAACGAACTGGTCATCTCGCTTTACGAACTGAACGACAAACTGCTACAACGGATTCTGCTCAAAGA
>JAITMT010000485.1 GCA_031277235.1 Tannerella sp. | reverse complement strand
ACATAAATTAAAGATTTCGTTTAAATCTTTATATTTTAATCCGTACCAATTTCCCATTTTTATTTTGATTTTTTGTTTAAATTTCTTTAATTATAAATTCTATTCTGGGGTTTGTTTTGTCAATGAATTTCTGTGCTGTTATTTTTATGCAGTTTCTATCGTTTTCGATGGCATTGCACTGTTGAAGACAGTCTAACACTGCTTTCATCGCGTTATCGAGGTCAGGGCGACTGGAGCCATTATAAACATCGACATATAGTTCAAACAATCCCTTTATCCTTGCATTCCGGTATTTACCGCATTGAAGGTAAAAGGACTTTTCATACGCTTTCAGGGCTTCGGTCTTTGCTAAACTTCCGTGTCCGCCAAGTGTTATTATTCTATAGGAATTGCTCTTGCTTGGGCATTGTCCCAAAATAATCTGCCGTTCATTTTCCTGTATTTTACTGTTTTCAATTTGCATGATATACACGTTTCAAATAGATAAAAAAAAAAATCTTCCATAAATCGGGATAATAATTAGACATACAAAAAGCAAGTATGCTATTATGATGATGTAATTTTTCATGTCTATCTGTCTATTAGAATATTATGTTTACTTAAAACCGATGTTGCTCTTGTCCACTGTTTTTCAAGTGTACCGGCTATAGCGGTTAATGGCGGCAATCCTTTTATTCCCGTCAGTAAATCGTTCACTGTTTCGATGAGTTCCTGCTTTTCGTTTTCGAGACGGACGATTTCAGACTGCATCAACCGTGCTCCTTCTATAAAAGAAGATATGGACTGTTCTTCGTCAAATCCCCATTCACTGCAATAATCTCTTGCTTTTTGTACAATTTCTTTTTGTGTCATAATTCTGTATTTTTTGATTAAATCCATTGTTTGTGTTTCAATACCTCCCGCTGTATTTCATCCATGTATTCCTTCTCTTCGGGATCGGGCAAATAGATGCCTGCCTCGGAAGATGACCAGTTACGGAAACGTTCAATACAGGTTGTCATTTCGCCCGTATCAAGATCTGCACTGCTTTTCAGAATCGTTACCGTTCCAATGAAAGGATCTTCCTTCTTTAAACAGAATACTTCTGGATTGCAGTGTATCTTAAAATAATTCTGCTTTACGTATTCGAGCGTATTTCCGGTCTCCATGGCAAAGTAGGACAGTATCAAGTGAAGATAGGAATTTTGTTTCAAACTACGCTGTTCCTTCTTTTCCATAATATCGAACTTCTTTCCCTTGTCTATGAGCCATTTCACCTTTCCGAAGGCTTGCATGGCTTGCAGTTTGTTGTTTCCGTCGTATAGCATATCAAATTACGAATAAAAAATTAAAAATCAGGCTATTGCGTTGTCGCAACGTCTCGCCTGAAAAAGGTTTACTAAATAATTGTAAAAAACTTAAAGTAGTTCACAACAACACTAAAAAATAATACCATGAAAAACACTTTACTTATGTACTGAATATAAATAGGTTATCTTTAATGTATTCCCTGCATTTATCAACTTTCCTGTATATGTTGTCCACCACGTCCCTGTTGCGTTCAACATTGAATGTTTTGAGTTTCAATACGGGATCCGTTACATCGTTATATGTCAATTTCCTTTCGAGTTCTTCAAGCGTCTCTTCAAAATCAAAGCCGCTGTTTTTTGACAGATACCAGGCTTCCCTTTCTATAATGCTTGAAGGCGTGTCGATCAGGACATAGGCAACCTTGTAATTGTCAATATTGGCAAGTTCCATGTATCCCTGCGCCTGGTAATAGTAATCTTTGTTCGGCAGTTCGCTGCCAAACAATGGAAATGTAAAACAGTCCCAGGAACATTTTATATCTATTATCAGATTTTTATCCGGAAAGATGAGATCGGGCGTGCCGGTAAGATAATCATTTTCAAATTCTCGGTCGTTTTTGAATGCCAGTCCCAGATTGAGTTTTTCGGCAACAAAATCGATTGCATGATCTTCCATAATGTTTCCCTTGTCCGTATATTTGGACGTGAACTCTTTCTTTCGATTGTAAATTTGTTCCTTCATCCAGATATCCAGCCATGTCTTATTAGTTTGCGTTAATTCTCCCTTTGCGGACATGATTTCTCCGATTGCGCTACAACGAATTTTGAACTGTTTTATTTCCATAACGAACTTTTGTTTTTATGCTACCTTTTTACGCTGTTCAATCACAAAATCGCGAAATTCCGGTATGTTCTTGTACATTGACCATCTGTTCCATACTTCGGTTAACTCCGTTTCGTTCTTTGTTTCCTTCACTTCCTGCTTGGCAAGGGAGAGATGCGTTAAATCAAATTCTTCCTGTTTGGATTGTTGAGGTTGGGATTGCGGTTGAGGTCTCGGCGATTGCTGCGATTTATCGTCCATCGTGTATTTGGTTCTGTCGTTTTGATAATAGATGTCTGCTCCTACACCTAATGCCTTGGCTGCTACACTGATAGCATCACTTAGGCTCATCTTGAACGCTTCGTCGGAGGTCAGCAAACCGTTCTTTGTTTTTGACACGAATGAATTTCCTCCGATACCGGGTATGGGTTTGCTCCATCCTTCTTCCGTCTTGACATAAAGGTTTATGTCGGTAAAAGCACAGATGTTTCCTTCGGCTCCTTCCTGTAATCGCTGGGAAGTAATTTCGTAATACCATCCGAAACCGCATACGCCGAACTGCTCCGTAAGCGTTTTTATTCTCCACATTGGATTAATATCCGTACCCTTAAATCTTCCGTTGTCGAAGGATTTCTGGGCTTCCTTGGGTACTTCCCTTACTGCGTTGTATAAAGCAAGATTGTTCATTTTTGTTTGTATTTTAATTGTCTAAAATGTATTCGACTTCTTCCCCATTCAGGGAATATGCCTTTTTCATAAACTTCATGGCTATGTCCCTGTCATTGTCTGCGAGCGGGAGGTAATCGTTGATGAACTTATCGTGAAGATTTTTCAACCGGTCGTATTTTTGTCTGATTTCCAGAATTTTATTCGTTATTTCAGAGGTGATGCCGGCTGCTTCCTCCATTACCGCATTGTATTCCTTTATATCCTTTTCACTCTGTTCCTGCATTCTTTTGTTTGCAGTCAAGGAATCTACTATTTTTTGGAAAAGTTCGGTGGAATAGGCGGGTTTGCTTTCTATTTTCAAGCAGTCTTTGCTACTGGAATACTTACGTTTTTTCTCCTGTACAATATAATTCATTTCATAACCTGCATTGCTATTGTAGTCCAAATATCCGAAAGATTTTGATTTTTTCAGGAACTCAAGCAATTCGGCTGCCTCCTGCATGTCGGTAAATCCATATTCGTCCGAAATCAGCGGTATAACATAAAGAATAGCGTCTTTCTCATCTATTTCAAACAGTTTCGGGGTTTTGGGCTTGTTCATGATTTTGATACCTGCCTCTGCCAATGCGAGGCGCTTCATTTTTTCGATTTCTTCCTCCGACAGGTTATATATTTCCTGTTCGGTCATTTCTTCCAATTTTTTCATTTTCTTTTAACTTTTTTGTTGTTATTTCTTTTAATCTACTTGTTATTTTTGCCATTGCTTCGGGTCTATTTTCCTTGGAGTATAGATTTTCTTCCGTCAGATAAAAATAACCTTTAAGAATTATGTTATTTTCATAATTTCCGGTGTGAACTTCCATGTCAATAGAATTGACATGTCCATAATACTGGAAAAAGGCGTCGTTGCCTGCATCACTGCTGTTCATGCAGGCTTCAAGCAAGTCATGTGCCTTTTTGCGCGTTTCCGCGCTTATTTTTTCTTTCATAATTTGAAGATTTGAAAATTCAATTACGCACTGATGCGGCATGTTGTATTGTTATGCAATTTCTGGTATCTGTAGAGAATGTTTTTCTCCAGGAGATTGAGTTCCAACGCGGAGAGTTCCACGTCATAGTATTCGTATCCTTTCCTATCGTATCCGGTATTGTAATCGTCTATATTGACCGATTTTATTCCGGTGATTTCAAAGGCGTCGGGGTCGTCGGGAACGTCCCGGTCGAGCGAGACTGTTCCCCTGATCCTTTCTGCACGGGCGACAATCGTTACGTCCATGTCCGCCTTTATATTGCCGTTGAGGAGCATTCCGCAAATCTTGATTTTCCCGTAGGCGTCTCCGTCGCTTTTTACTTCGGAGAAGTCCCATCCGAGATGTTCAATATCCAGGCATTCGATTATCTGTTTTGTTGCTCCGTCGATATCCAGCGGCTCAACGTTTAGTTTTAGATACTTCATTGTTAAGTATTTAATTTTATGTTTTACAACTTTTTTGAAGGTCAAGGGTATTTAACCATTGTGTAATTTGCTTCTGCTTCCAGAGAAACAGGAGCGCCGATGCGATAAAGTATCCGTAACAGACGAAGATGCCTGTCGGCGTTGAACGTTCCGTGTCCACGGACAACGCCATGAACGATATTACAAAGTTCCATAAGATGATTTTTTTTAGCATGATGTATTAATTATAATGTATTGTCAATTTTTCGCTTGCATCGAGTTCGAGCAGTTTTGCGTATTCCAAGTACCGTTTTGCGGTATTTCCCCTGCCGGAGGTTCTTATTTTGATGGAACCTTCGCTGATCCATTCCTCTATTCTACCGCGTCCGAATATCCGGAATGCCTTGTTCTTGCTGATGTATTTGTCGTTTACATGTTCCTTTCCTCGTTGAAAGCCTATTTCACTGGCTTTGGCCAGGAGTTCGAGCATGTCGCTTTTGGATATTTTGTAGTCCATAGATGCTTCTAATTATTAAATGGATCATCGTCCCAATAACTTTCTATAGTTTGTATTTTGGCATTTTCTGCCCGCCTTTGGAAAATAATTTCTTTATCTTCTTCTGACAATTGTTTATGTGGATACTTTATTCCGTCTGAAAAATATTCTCCTGTTGGAGTGAATAGCGATTCGTTTTGCTTTTCCATTATAATTTTATTTTATTATTGTTTATCATTTCAATGTTTCTTTTTAACAAATCATAGTTGTCATTTTGGAGTTTCTTCTTTATTTTTATAAGACTTCTGATTTCTTCCTTATACACGTCAAACAATTCGCTCTTTTTCAATTCTCTTACTTCTTCCCTTGTGAGGGAAAATGTCTGTTTTTGCAATTGTTCAATCTGTTCCCTGAGTGATTTGTTTTCGTCTTCGAGTTCCTGAATATATGAATATGCTTTTCCAAGTTCGACTTTCAAGTTTTTTATGATTGCATCATCCGGAACTTTATGTAAAAGAAACAGTTCTTCGGTCTTGTCCTGTCTTGATTTTATGATTGAATAACAATTAAATTTGTATATTTTGTTCGTTTTTAGACACAGTATGGACTGACGCTAATCACACTGTATTTCTCTAACTTATTGATTATCGAGAATCTGTGCAGAAAAGACTTATCGTAATTTCTTCGACAAACCTAACTTGCTCTTTCTTGTACTTTCGATTCGGTTTGAGTGAAAGAGCTGCCGGTTTAGCGGAGTTCTCTTGCCGAACGTTTTTTTGATTGATTGTGAAGGAAATAGTCTTAGTATTCACATCAATCAGAGACATTGACAATTCTGACAGTCAATTGCATCGTAAAATAATGCTGCAATCAGAATGTTTTTTCAAAAAAGTATCGTACCTTTGTCGCTGAAATTGGTTTTGTGCGGAACTTGTTAGTATAGGCACGACACTTTTTTTGTGGAAATGGAGAAACTTTTCGGGGTTTTTCCTCTTTCTGGCGGCAAAGATAATTCATTTGAGACATAATTTGCAAATATTATCGTTCATTTGAATATAATTTAGACAAATTCTAAATAAAGAGTATATGGATAATACATTGATTAACAGGATTAGACACATCATAAAGTCCGAAAAACTATCTGTAGATAGATTTGCGGAACGGATTGATTATAACGCGAATACGATTAAGACATTGTTTGGCAGAGGCTCTAATCCTTCAATTGAATTGATTCAAAAGATTTCAAAAGAATTTCCACAGTATTCACTTGAATGGCTTGTGTCAAATGAAGGTGAAATGTTGAAACCTAATGAGAACGATTCTATCATTCAAATTCACAAACCTGTAAAATACACGGAAAAACTTATTGAATTGCAGGATATTCCGTTGTATGACTACAAAAGCGCCGCAAATTTAAAGACTCTTTTTCTGCAAAAACATGAGAACCTATTGGGTACTATTCGTTTACCCAATATTCCTAAATGTGATGGCGCCATGTATGTAGCAGGCGACAGTATGGATCCGCTAATCAAGTCCGGAGACATTATCTGTTATAAGGAACTGACAGAGTTAAACAGTATCGTTTATGGTGAAATGTATGTTCTGTCCATTGATTTGGAGGGTGATGAATACCTTACTGTAAAGTATATTACCCGTTCCGAATCGGGAAAGGATTGGATTCGTCTTGAAAGTTATAATCCACGGCATAATCCACAGGATTTTAGATTGCAGGATATAAATGCGATTGCTCTTGTCAAGATTAGTATTCGGATGAATACGATGTGAGAAATGAAACGTAAAAAATTATAAATAAGAATGAAATTTTATTCACTTAAAGGTAAATTATATGCTTGCGATCTTTGTGAGCATATAGAAAAAGAAGGTTATAGAATTAATGAATTAAAGACAATATTCAATAAGAATATCTATTCACAAAAAATGATAAATATTTTGGATTTTCATGAAGAAAAACCTTTACGTCCTTATGATTTTGAAGATTTTACAGAATTATTACAAAAAACCATAATGGGAGATGTTGATATTTATAATTTTATTAAGAATGGCGAATATGAATATTATTTTTTAGAACGTGATTGGTGTCCATATACTGGAGAGGATTTAAATGAATCCAATGAAACGTATTGGATAATAGATAATAGAAAAATGCGCCTTTCAAAAAATGGTTTAAAGATAATGAAAAAAGATATAGAATATCGTCCCAGAAAACAGGAAATATTAAAAAAGCTAATACCTATATTAAAGAAAGTTGCTAATAAATTAGATTTAATGAAATGGGATAAGATTGGTAAATTTGTTATTAATTCCTATATTTTAAATTATGGACAAAACAAATTTGTTACTATTCAAGAAAAAATTGTAAATTCGGAAAAAATTGCAAGATTCTTGTATTCATATAAAATCAATAAAAGACCTATTGAAATTAAAGAGTTGATTGCATGTTTAAATTCTGTTGCTTATTTTATGTTTGCTAAAAATATTACTATTTGTATTGCTGCTATTATTATACTTTCAGAATGGTATGCTGAAGTAAATAGAAATCAGGAAATATTAACGGATAAACAAGTAAAATCGAAACTTATAATGATTTTGCAAGAACTAAATTATCAATTTCCAAATGAATTTTATAAAAATATTAGATTAAACATTACTACATTTGACGATATGGATTTTGAAGGAATAATAGAAATTATTATTGAAGTCTATATGGATAGATATAGTGAAAATAAGTATTATGATCTTAGTCATAAAATATCCAATAGTCCTTTTACTTTACTTTATTTAAATAATATTATAGAAAATCATAGAACAATAGATTTAGAAGAAATATATAAAACCGTAATTACTTTTTCTATTTATTATCGTATTTTCAATAATTGGGATAAATGTCTTTGTGCTCTTATGATGATATATATATGGAATAAACAAGTAAATTCTGAATGTCGTTTGTTATCTGATTATGAATTAAAACTTATGATTTCAGATATTCTTATTACTTATGATTTTGAAAATATGGAAGATTAATTTATAATATAAATTTTAAAATATATAAAATTATGGAATATATTCTGATAATTACAATAATAATGACTGTGGTAATTTACTATACTCTTCGTTATATAATTGAAATACAAAAAGATAATGAAGAATTAAAATTTTTAACATTAATAGAAAAATTTAATAGTATCGTTAATGTTATAGATGAAGAATTATTTGGTAATAATTCTAATATTAAGTTTATTAAGAAAAATAAATTCTATCTATATAATAATGTTTATCCATTTATTGTTGTATTTTATTATGATAGAGGATGCTTAGTAATTACATGGAAACATTATGAGAAAAAATTAATATTGGAAAAATGGTTCCCAAACGTAAGAAATATAGATAAAAGTCGAGAAAGAACTATTGCTGATAAATATTTAAATGAGATATTAGAATTAATTATAAAATATGAATATAATACAACAATTGTAAATCATTATGTCTATAAAACTGATAATGTTATAAAAAAACTACAAAATATTTAATTCATGACCATCCTAATTTTATCAGTAACTATGACCGTTTCGGCTTCTAAACCCCGATGAAAAGACTAATTCCGTTCTTACTATGCCTGTTACCGCTTGTATCATTTGCACAGGAGACTTTAACCGGCAAGGTGGTGAAGGTATCCGACGGGGATACTTTTATCCTGCTTGACGGCAGTAACAGCCAGACAAGGATACGTCTCTACGGCATAGACTGCCCGGAACGCGGACAGGACTTCGGCACGGCAGCAACGCGCAAGACTGCCGGACTGATTGCCGGAAAACAGGTTACCGTTCATGTTTACGACACAGACAGGTACAAGCGCAAAGTCGGTATTGTCATTGTTGATGGCATGAACGTAAACGAGGAACTGTTGAAAGCCGGATTTGCCTGGAACTATATAAGATACAACAAACTCTTTGCAGAACGGTTTGCCGGTCTGGAACAGGAAGCAAGAATTGCAAAAAGGGGACTTTGGGTACAGAAGGCTATTGCGCCATGGGAGTTCAGGAAAAGATAATCATTCCATGAAAATGATGTAACATAACTTTTAAGGAAATTCTACTTGAAGAATGAATCCTTTTCAATTTTTGAAAACAACGGCGATTTACGTATGGATGTCATCAGCATGTCCAAGTCTTCACCGGTCAGCATTCCCTTTATTTTTGTCTCCCGACTGACAATTTCAGATGCAATCATGTTTTTATCAAGCCGTTCAATCCTGTTTGCCGAAATAAAGGAATCATAATCGAGAAATTCATAATTCTTCTTTCTTATCATCATCTGCATCTCAAACTGTAACGGTTTTTCCTTTATGGATGGATGAATATTGGAATTGATGAAAAAGAAACCGATAAAATGATCGCTGTTTTCTCCTATTACAACAAAAAACTTTGGATGGTCAATGTCATTGAATTTCCTGAACAGAACGGATCCGCGAATAATGGCCAGTTTTGCAAGAGTAATGGATTGCATTGCTAAATACAGGCTTTTTGAAGCGCTATCTGTTCATTGATAAATTCGATATAGTCTTCACTGTCTCCGGATTCGCGGAGAATATCTTCGAGTGAAATCTGTCCGTTTGAGGGTGTTGCCCTCCAGGCATAGTCATGTGATTTTTCCCTTATCTCGTCCCATGACAGCGAACCGTATTTTTTCAGGGAACCGGTCAGCATTTCCACATCGCTTTCCGATAGACAGTCAAGGTTGGCGTCCATGTTCGGATGTATAAAGTACCAGTTGTGAACGTTGAAGTATTTATGATATTCTCCCGCGTATTCTGTGAAAAAACTGTCTCCCCGGACAGCCTTGAATATGTCGTCGATTTTGGATGGAACCGGGCCATCCTTCATTGCTACATAGGTATCTCCGGTTATTGTACGTCCATATTGGGAAAGATGTTCCCTATCTGCAAAATACAGGATTTTGAATATCTTGTGAAAATCTTTTCTTTCCAGCCTGTTCGCAATGAAAAGAATGGCTTGAATGGATTTTTCCAGATCAAAAACGGGTGTTGTCATAGTCTTCTGTTTTAATTTGCCGGTGCAAAGATACTGAATTGTTTGAAACGAGCCAAATATTTTACCTGATTCATTCCTCCTTGAAAATAATATCCAATACTTTTCCATTCAATTCGTCCACGATTGAAAAATCCTTTTTGATATATACCTCCGTTACGGAATGCGCCGACGAGTGATTCAGGCAAAAGGCTACTTCTTCCATAGATGCCTTGCACTGATTCCGCGCTATCGTTGCCCAGGCATGACGTAGCCAATAGACGGTAATCTCCGGTTTTTCAGCACGTTCGCAAAGGGATTTAAGACCGGTATTCAACGCCCTGGTAAAATTGTCTTCATTCCCGTACCGTTCACTGAAACTGAAAAGTTTTCCCCTGTTTCTCTGTTTTGTTTCTTTTGACTTGTATTTCTCCAGAAGAGGAAGCAATTCCTTTCGTATGGTGATTTCAAAGTAGGCTTTGTCCTTTCTGCGTCCTTTTGTTTTCTCGCGGTTGTAGCACAGTTTTTCTCCTTTCAGGCATGTTTTGTCCATGCGATACAAATCTACGGTATTGATACCCGCCAGCATTAAAATAATCAGGCCTGTATCGTGCGCCAGTTCTTCGCGTCTGTTTTCGGATTTTACGGCAAAGATCAACTTGATGACATCTGGACTGGCAAAGCGTTCCTTCGGCTGTTCGGCAGAAGGTATCTTTACCGCCTTAAAGGGTTGGTTGCCTATTCTGATGATGTTTCTGTCATAATCGTTGTATTTCAGCTGTCCGGATTCAAAGACTGTTCGCATCAGGTTCGGGTACATGTTCTTCGCCCGTGCCGTATGGCTTAGCGACTTGATCCATTCCCGTACCGTTTGAGCTGTCAGATCCGCAAATGAGAAGTTTTCCCGTTTCATGTGCGCTTTCAGGGAGTTTACGGCAGTTTGATAATTATCAGCCGGTTTGTTCCGTCCGTCATTTCTCATCGTATTTATAAACTGTCGGACATAATCCGTAAATGATATTTCGGATAACTCCGTCTCATCCATCAGGAACTGTTTGATTTCCCTTACAGACCATTCTTCGGTATTCAGTCCATTTAATCTTTCGAGATACTGTTTAATTTTGATTGCACAGTTGGACAGGACTAAGGAATCTGTTATTTCTCCCTTGCGTATCACCGATTTGTGTACGGTCATGGCAGTCGGAATGTAATCAACCCTGTCCTTTCCGGAAATCCGTATGTAAACTTTGTTGTATTCGTTCCTTGTTCTTGTTACGGCTTTGAAGTTCATGGCTTACTTTTGTAAATTATTTGTAAATTAATCGTGCAAATATAGCGAAAATTCTTGATAATTTTAACAAAAAAGCCTGTAAATATTTTTGAAAAAGGGAGTAAAAAAACCGCTTAACTGTTTATTGTCAAGCGGTTTTGGGTTTGTGATTCCGGAGCGACTCGAACGCTCGACCCACAGCTTAGAAGGCTGTTGCTCTATCCAACTGAGCTACGGAACCGTTTCCCGATTTCGGGGTGCAAAGGTAAGAAATAATTTGTAAATTATCCGCCTTGTGCTGGTGATTTTTTATTTGATCATTGTAACTCATTAATAATCAAATTATTTCATTCATCAATGCGAAATCCGGAAAATTTCATCTATCTTTGCAGAAAATTTAAGAAACCGTAACGAAATGACAAAACCGGATAGAAAATTAAATTTGAAAGACCTGAAAGTTTATCCTGTTCTGGGTAAGGATTTCGGGTTAAAATACGGTCATATTCCAATGGGGCAGGACAGTCCCTATCTTGAACGTTTTATAAATTCTGCACAAAGTCAGACGAGCGAGTTGATTCGGGAAATTCATGAAAAACAGGGAGTTAAATGGTCCATATCCGGAGACCGGGAAAACAGGATAGACCTCTACCGCCAAAACGAACAAATCATGCGGGAAGGACGAACCGTGCACATAGGACTGGATATCATAGCGCCGGTGAAAACCCCGCTTTTTTCTCCCCTGGACGCGGAAGTGTTTCATGTTGAATATGAACCGGGGTTGGGAAACTACGGTTGGCTGACGGTTTTGAAGAGCATTATCAATGATGCGCCCTATTATTTACTGTTTGGTCATTTGGCGCAGGAAGGCTTGAAAGAGGTTGGTACGCTCTTGAAAGCCGGAGAGATTTTTGCTTATATCGGTGATTATCATGAAAACGGCAACTGGTTTCATCACACGCATTTACAGGTTCTGACCGGGCGCGGTTTGACCGAAGGCTGGCTGCACAAGGCTCTTTGCACGCCGGAACAACTGGATTCGATGGACGGATTTTGCCCCAGCCCGCTGCCGCTGGTGGAAAATTCCTGCAGTTTATGAAGGAAATACCATAACCGTAAAAGCCGTTATGAAACTCGAAGAGGTAGAAAACCCGATAGGTCTGCTACTCCGCATAGACGGTAATGCTATCGGCTATGTAACATTGGCAAATATTAAAAAAGAGGACATTCCGGAAATTAAAAAGTCTTTCGGCAACACAAAAGGAATCATTATCGCCATCCGAAACCTTTCCTGTTAGGCTCTTACTTTGCATCAAAATCCACTCCGTTCGTTAAATTTACAGTAGGGAATGTTAATAATCCGGGTGAGTTTACTTTTAGAGCGGGTCAAAATGTTTCCAAAGATAATGAGACCTATCAGGGAAAATTAGTGGTGATTGTCTACGAATTCTCGCAAAGCCAAGCCGGATATACGGCAATGGCATTCAAAGCGGGTGACAATACCACCATTATAGGCAGCACAACCGCCGGAGCCGATGGCAATGTTTCGAGCATCATGCTTCCCGGAGGATTACAAACCGCGATTTCAGGTATTGGCGTTTACTATCCCGACGACAGGGAAACGCAGCGCATCGGCATCGTGCCGGATATCGAAGTGAAACCGACCGTCAAAGGCATTCGCGAAGGGCGGGATGAAGTACTGGAAAAGGCGATTGAGATAATTGAGAAGGAGTAAAATAAAATATGGGTAGTATATATACCTTTGAAACAAAATTTCAAACATAAAGACTGTAAAAGCTTTCTCAAGACAAAAGGCTACCCCCGTATGGATAGCCTCTTGATCTTGTTGAGAGAATACTTTTGTCTCGAAAATCTCATTTCTCAATGTAATGGGGATTTGAACAATGAATGGAGCAAGTCGTCAGCAGTTGTATAGAAACCCCGATGGTTTTTCTTCTGGGCAATAAGGGGGCTTACTTGCGGTTATGCACGGAGCACAACCCGTAACTGCACAGGAAATTTGACCACAGTTCGTATTACAAGTAACACAAGTAATACAGCACAGTTTTCACATAGACATAAGTATTGTCAAGAGGGGCTGTCCATATCCGCCTACTAACTGTCTCATTTCACCGCCGTCGAGATTTATCACGGCTCTCTTGTTTAATTTCAACTTTTTAATTGTCTTCATGTTAAGAAAATTTTTAGATAAAACATTATGTTATAAAATCACACTGCAAAATTACTGAATAAAAAAATGTCGTCATTCAATTTTTGATAACAATAAAATTTTCAATAATTTGAAAATCAATAATTTGAAAATTGAAAAATAACAATTTCGCAAATTCAATGAACAAAGACCACTTATACAACGTATTTTAACAAAAAATTTCTTACTTTTGCCTCCCAATTCTTTTAAACATCAAAGACTATGAAAAAAACATGTTTTATCATTATTTCTTTCTGCATACTGTTCGCTTGCGGAAGTACGAAGGAAAAAGAATCCTCTTTGAATCTGGATTTTGAAAAAGTGGAAAATGGAAAGCCTGCCATCTGGTCTCTTTATTCCATGTATTCCATGCCGGGATATTCGATTTCTTTAGAGTCCGTAAACGTTAAATCGGGAAAATATGCGATTGCTATGGAATATAAGGGTGATTCTACCGGTTATCAACCAATGGCGATGATGATTCCCAGCTACAATGGTGAACGGATCACTTTTTCCGGATACATAAAAACCGAAAACGTGACGGACGGTTATGCCGGACTGTGGATGCGGATTGATCCTTTGAGCGGCAATCATGTAATAGCATTTGATAATATGCAGGAAAATGGCGTTACGGGAACTACCGGCTGGAAAAAATATGAAATTACACTGGAAATGAATCCTGGCAAAACGAAACAAATTGTTTTTGGCGGTTTACTGGTCGGAAAAGGCAAAGCCTGGTTTGACGATTTCAAGGTAACCGTTGACGGACAGGACGTACAGGAATTGAAACCTTACACGCCAAAACCTCTCCCGGCAGAATCGGATTCGACTTTTGACGGAGGTTCGGGTATAGTTTTTCCCGTATTCAATGAACAGAAAATCAACAATCTGGCGCTGTTGGGCAGAATCTGGGGCTTTTTGAAATACCACCATCCTGCCATTGCCAGGGGAGAATACAACTGGGATTACGAACTGTTCCGCTTCCTGCCCGGTTACCTGGACGCGGGGAACAATACGCAAAGAGACAGTCTTTT
>JAITMT010000480.1 GCA_031277235.1 Tannerella sp. | reverse complement strand
GATGCGAAAGGGTAGTACATTCCTATAAAGACATACCTTTTAGCACTTTACCTTCAAGAATCCAATCAGAAATTAATAAGATACACCGTGATTATGTTGGTGTTGTGACAAAAGTAGTTACTAAACAATGCAGTAGTTGCGGTGATATTAAGTGATATATTGATAATTTAGATTAAAGAGTTAAATGAAATAAAAAACAAAAAAAATGCCTGTGTGCATTAATCAAGTTTTCGCTGCTGGCGCGGATTTGTAATCCGTGCCCTCCAACACACCGAAGATTGTCTAAACCATGATTTTTACAGGATTCACAAGATGAACAGGATTCTAATCCTTCCAATCCTCAAATCGGGACAATCCCGGCAATCTTGAAAATCCCGCTAAAATCCCGGTTCAAGACAAAAAGCGTCCCCACAGCATCGGATTCGCGTAGAGACAGACCTGCGTGTCTGCCCAGACAAAACGGGGCGCACACGCAGGTGCGCCCCTACGGGGCATTCCCCACCCAATGGTCTGAACCATGAATGGCGGTTCCCTTTTCTAAAAACGAATAGTCAACCTCCTCTCCCCTCCCGCAGGAGCAATTTCCAAATACCCCGAACGATTGTTGTCGAGCGGAACGATCGTTGTTTCAGAGTGGGGATTCAATTCCATATTTTCGGGTTTGAAGCGGGAAAGGTCGGGGATATACACGCGAGTCGGCGCTTCTCCGGTTTCTTTCCACTCGACAGTAAATTGATTATTCTTGTAATCGTTGCCGTAAGCCTGCAATATTCCATTGGTCAGCATGGGATAAGAGCGCGAAAGCGCCTCGGCGAAATAATCCTGCTTATCGATGTTTTCCCAATACGCCCAATAGGTTTGCCCGACTTTCGCCTGTTCAAACAAGCCGATGAGATGTAGCGCGGGTTCCCGGTACTCATTTCCCATGTAGAACGCTCCCCATTCGCCCACCACTACCGGAACGCCTTTCTCTTTTCCTGCCTCAAAGATGCGCTCAAATATGACCTCCGTCCGGTTGAAACTCGGGGCGGAAGCGGCATCGGTGTCGGTTACCAGATCGTAGCCATGCGGAGCATACACGCAAAGCGAGTCTCGGACTCCATCTTTGTCTTTCGGAATAAGAAAACTGCTTTTTACTCCCAAATTACAGAAATAAGAGTGTTCTAAAAAGAGGATGTGTTTTTTGTTGACTTCCCGCACAGCGTCGCGCACTTTCTGATAGAATTGACTCAGGGCGCCCTGTTCAAAAGTGCGCACCGTTTCGTAAGCATTATCGGCGATGAGGCTGTAATTGTTTTTGTCATCCAAGGTTTTCAAAGCCTCGATCCGCATTTTTTCGTTTCCCCACATGTCGGTAAGCGATTCTAACGAAGGAGTTTTTCCGGTTGCGCCGGCAACAATACCGCCGTAGGCTTCCAACAGTTTCGTCAATACGGTTATGCTTTCCGAACCGGTAAAAGGTTCGTTCATAATATCGAATCCGGCAACCGAAGGCGATTGCGCATACCGCTTGGCTAAGATTTTCCATACGAAAATATAATGATCCTGTATTCCTTCCCCGTCGGGAGCCGGCGCGTTCTTCCAGAAATTATCGAACACCTTGTGGATAGCGGGGCTGGCAAGGTAGGCATCGCTCCAGACATCGCCGGTGACATGCGGCAAGCCTTCATCGAGGGTAGCCCAATCGGGAGCGCCGTTGCCGTATTTGCCCCCATAAAGATCCTGGTGCATATCGAGTATCAGCCAAATCCCGTTTTCTTCCGCCCATTTCACCCGTTTATCCACTTCCAAGAGGTATTTCTCGTTGATTTTTCCGGGTTCCGGCTCTATGCCTTTCCACGACAGTCCGAAACGAACGCAGTTGAAACCCCAATTGCGGAATTGGCGGAAAAGTTTGTCGTCGTTCACATTATCGTAGTATTTATCGGGATCTTTCGTTACATAATTGATTCCATTCAAGATAACGGTGCGCCCGTAGTCGTCCGTCAAACGCTCCCCGGCGACGGAGAGGAATCCTTTCGGGTTTTCGCTTCCCGACCGGCAAGCGACTATCACCAAAAGACTTAAAAGGGCAATGAGGCGTTTTATTTTTACAACTTCCATCGTTTCTGCGTTTTACATATTATCCCACCATATCCGTGTCGAGAGGGCATCGGCTCCCTGATTTGCATTGGCTTCTTCCACATGTTCGAGGTTGATGCTGTATTCCTCCGTGGGATAAGTGAAGCGGCGTGGAATTTTTCCTTTATTGGGACTTCCGCTGTAGGAAGTGGGAAAGAGTTGCGGATAGCCTGTCCGCCGCCAATTGGCATAACTCTCGTAGCCGTTGAGAAAGGTCGCTACCCAAAATTCGGTTCCGATCAAATTGAGCTTGGTTTCCGTTGTTGGAGCTTTATCAAACAGATTTTGAGCTAAATACGCATCGATCTGTTCTTCGGGAATAATACCGCCGGCGCCGTAGATGGCTTGCTGCTCCATGGAAAGCCGGACTGCTTTCTCGTAATGCGTTTTGGCGTCTCCGTTTATCCATCCTTTCAGAACGGCTTCGGCTTGCAGGAGTTCGACTTCGGCGGGAGTCAGGTGAACCACGGGAGCATCCATCAGCAGTATCGTCGCCGGATTAAAGGTAGAATAATCCCTCAACGATTGAAAGCTGGGGTCTCCGTCGTAGATGGTAAGCACGTCGTATCCATTTTGAAGCCCCTTTTGTTTGTCGATATCGGTCGTCCCGTCGGGCAATGCGCAATACACAGGCAAACGGGGATCGTTCGTTATTTTCAACCTATCCATAAAGATTTTACTGATTTTCACCGCTCCGCTGTTCAGCAAACCATGACTTCTGAATACGGAACTCAGGGTGTTTTCCGTGCTCGACTTCCCGGCAACATGCCGCACCATGCAGATGTCCGAAGGCTCTTGCATCACCCCGCCCTGCACGGCTTTGGCAACGGTGGAGCGGGCAAGACCGGCATCGGCATGTTCCATCCGCATACCGAGCCGGAGGAGCAGCGAATTTCCGAATTTTTTCCATCGGTCGATATTCCCCGAATAGATGATATCGCCGGCAATAGCAGGCGCAGCAGGGTCCAAAAGGGAAAGACCGGTTTCTATATCGTGTATTAATCCGGCGTAGATGTCTTGTTGGCGGTCGTATTTCGGATAAAAAATTTGGGTTTCATAGCCATTGCCCGCTTCCGAATAAGGCACATCGCCGTAGAGGTCGGTGATGCGGTGAAACAGGAATGATTTCCATATAAGCGCTATGGCATAAGTGTTTACAAATTCAGGATTATCGGCGGTGCGATTAATCAGTTCCTGAATATTTTTGATGGTGGAAGCATAAGTGTCGGTAAAATATACGCCGAGCATCTCTGTTTCCAGGTATTTGTCGCCAGCCATTTCTTCCCTGTCCAAGGAAGCGGTTTGCTGTACCATCATCATGCAATAACCAACTTGTACGCGCTTGCTTAAACCTTCGTTGCTCGTGTAGAGTTGCGAATAAGTAAGCAGTGGAGCAGGTTCGATGGTCGTGCTGTTATTCGGATTGATATTCTTCTCTTCAAAATCACAGGAGGAAAATAAAATACCTGCGAGGAATAGGGCAAGCAGGACGCATTCCGTACGGAATGCAAGCGATAACGGAATACATTTTCTACCGAGCGATGCAATCCTGACGGATTGCTTAATGGGGATATTATAAGGAGTATTCATAAACTTAATTACGGATTAGAAGTGAATATTTAAATTAAAACCCCAACTGCGGGTAGCGGGAAGTCCCCATTCTTCAAGTCCTTGGGCGTTGTCGCTGGTGTATCCCGATTCGGGATCGACCATGGGAACTTTGCTGTACAGGGTATACAGGTTGCGTCCGACAAAAGACAGGGCTAAGCGCGATACGCCGATTTTTCCGCTCAAAGATTTCGGGAAATTATACGTAAGCGCAATTTCGCGCAACTTCACAAACGAAGCGTCGTAAACAAATTCTTCAGAGATGTTGTTGGCAACATACATGTAATAGTCCATAGCCGGGACGGTAATATCATTCGGAGAACCGTCCAACTTCACTCCTTTCCCGATGACTCCGCCTTCCCTGCCTTCCAATGTGTTGCGATGCGTTCCCAACAGATAAGCCATGTCGTTGGTTCCGGAAAAAACGCTTCCGCCGAATTTACCGTCAAACAGGATATTGAGCGACAGTTGTTTGTAGGAAAACGTGTTGCCGAATCCGGCGACGTAGGGGTGCACCCCTTCTCCCAGCTTCTTCATCTCTCCTTCCACAGGCAAGCCGTCGCGTCCGAACACAATGTTGTTGTTTTCATCCCGCACGTAGGAAGAACCTTTGATGATTCCATAGGGTTCGCCCACTTCCTGATAGAGATAGGTGGGACTTCCTTCGTCGCCCGCCGCGCCCATCCGGCTGGTAGCCATGATGAAGCTGTTCACGCGGTCGGTGATGCGGACAATCTTACTCTTGTTGTAAGAAAAATTAAGTAAGGTAGTCCATTGCAAGGTCTTTGTTTCCACAGGAGTTGCCCTCACGACCAATTCCACGCCCCGGTTATCGATTTTCCCTGCATTTATCAATACATTATTATAACCCGAGGCCGTCGATATTTGAGCCGTGACGATATCGTCGCTTGTATTACGAATATAATAAGTAGCATCGAATCCCAAGCGGTTATTGAAAAAACGGATATCGGTTCCGAGTTCATAAGAAGTGGATGTAAGCGGCTTTAGGTTCAGGTAGGGAATTGTTGAATTACTGATGGAACCGGTCGGATTGCCGTTGATCGTTTCTCCATAGCGGTAAGTGAGGGCTAAGTTGTAGGGACCGACCGCTCCTCCGGATTGCGCCCAGGCGCCCCGCAGTTTTAGGAATGAGATCCATGAGGGCAGTTTCACCGCTTCGCTGACCAAATAACTGAGTCCCGCCGAAGGATAAAAAATGTTGTTGGGCGTTGTTTTTCCTTTCAGCGACAGGGCGGAGAACCAGTCGTTACGGCCGGAAAGCGTGAGATACAGCCTGTTGTTGTAGGCCATTTCCATTTGTCCGAAAACCGAATTGATATAATTCTCCGATCTGCCTTTTCCACCGCTCGTTGTTTCCGTGTTGCCGATGACGTCGAATCCGGGCTGTATGAAGCGGTCGCCCGAAGCGCTGATGGATTCGTTCCAGCCGATCATGCTGTTCCATCCGGCAAAAGCGCTCAACGACCAGGCGTCATTGAATGCGTTGTTATATCCCAAGAGCGCTTCGGCATTGAATTCTCCGCCGAAGGAAGAATTTGCGCCCATAGAACCCGCCTGATAATAAGCGGTTCCTTTCGGAAGCACCGATTCGGAACGGCGGTAGATCATGTCCCCTCCGGCGCGTCCGCGCAGGTACCAATGTTCGTCCATATCGTATTGAAGCTGCAAAGTTCCGAAAGTACGGTCTTTGGCATCCTGTTGCCGGCGGTTGTAAGCAACGAAATAGGGATTAGCGAAATAGACGTAGGTATTTGAAAGCAGCAGTTCGTTTCCGTTCGCGTCGGTAGCCGCCGACAGGCTGCGGATGTCGATATTGGGAGGCAACACCCAAAGCAGTACATTTCCGTTGCTCGAATAGTCGTTGACATTCTGGCGGTTTTTCACCCGTTCGCGCATATACATCACATTGGTTTGCAGCGTGATGTTGGGCGCAAGTTTCGCAGTGAGATTCAAGGAAGCGTTGTTGCGCTGCATGTTGGAATTGGGATAGAGGTCGTCATAGCGTTGGTCGCCCACCGATATGCGGTATTGGGCGCTCTCTCCCCCTCCGGAAACCGACAGGTTATTGTTCAGCGACCATGCCTTATTGTAGAAATTGGAAAAGTTATTTTTTCCCACAGCAAGATAGGGTCGTTTCACACCGTCGAATTGGATGACGTCCGAACCGTCGAGGCGGGTTCCCCAACTCAAGGGACCGCTAAGCATAGCCATTTCAATCGTTGTGGGAGCCACTCCCGACAAACCTTGTCCGTATTCATACTGAAAATCGGAAGTTTTGACAATGGGGGAATCGAAAGTGTAGGAACTGTTCAATTCCACGTTGACGGCGCCTTTCGTTCCTTTTTTGGTGGTGATGACGATGGCTCCGTTTGCGGCTCGCGAGCCGTAGAGGGCGGCAGCCGTACCGCCTTTCAACACCGTCATACTTTCGATGTCGTCGCTGTTGAGCGAAGAAATCCCGTCGCCGCCGTCGAAGCCTCCCCAGGTTCCGGCTTGTCCGTAGTTACTGTTGTCCATCGGCGCTCCGTCCACGATGTAGAGCGGCTGATTGCCTCCGAAAGAACCGTTGCCGCGGATGGTGATACGCACCGACCCCATGGCTCCCGTAACCGGTTTCACCACATTGACCCCGCTTACTTTACCGGCCAAGCCTTCCGCAAAATTGGACTCTTTCACCATAAAGGCGTCTTCTTTGAGTTCCGCTACGGAATAAGCAAGCGCCTTTTTCTCTTTTTTCATACCCAAAGCGGTAACGACCACTTCGTTCATTTCCAATACATTCTCTTTCAATACGATTTGCAGGGGCGAAGCCGTTGCTTGCCGCTTTTCGGCAACAAAGCCGATAAACGAGAAGACGAGGGTGGCATCCGCCGGAGCAGAGAGCGAGAATTTTCCATCCGCATCGGTAATTGTTCCGAGCGCGCTTTCCTGCACGGAAACACTGACGCCGGCCATCGGAAGTCCGCCTTCATCCCGAACGACGCCCGATACCGACAACTGCCCGGTTTGGGCATGAAGCGCCGGGAAAGAAAGGAGAAAAAATATCAATATGTTACATATGCGATTCATATTATTTCCATTTATATCACGGTGCAAATATATATCATATAACGGATAAAAATATGGTATCGGGGTGAATGCGACTTATTTGGTATAAATGCGACATCTCAGCCGCTTTTTGGGTGAGTGATATGGCGTATTCATCCGTCTTTCCGCACTTCCTCACCCCTGCCCCTCTCCACAGGAGAGGGGATCAGTGCGGCGCAGACGAATTCCCTCTCTTTTGGAAGAGGGTAGGGGGTGAGGTGCAATCCCCAAATTTCCGCAGGCAACGCTTCGCTCGCCTGCGGTTATGAAAATCGGGCTTTTCAAGCCTGAAAAAAACCTCATTTCCACCTGATTTTAATAACAAAACAACCTCAGTAGCAGGGATATGTGTTATCTTTTCATTACCTCATTACCACATTCCGTTGATTTTTGATGTAAAGACAATGAGGTAATGAGGTAATGAGGTTTATTATATATTGTACCTCTTGCTGCTACTGAGGTTTTTTCAGTTTGTGAAATTAGGTTTTTTTTAATCTTCAAATCTTCGAATCCTCAAATCTTCAAATTTTTCCGCAGGAAACTTATATATTGTACCTCTTGCTTGCCGCTACTACTGAGGTTTTTTCAGTTTGTGAAATTAGGTTTTTTTTCAAATCTTCGAATCCTCAAATCTTCAAATTTTCAAATCCTCAATCCCCGCACGTCAGGTTCGTTTGTTATACTTTCAAAATCATTTTTAATCTGTCATTGCGATCACCTTTGCCATCCTTCAATTTTGTAGTTTTTTGTCAACAGTTTTCTTTCCTGTCCGCCGTTGTCGGGCTTGAACCA
>JAITMT010000477.1 GCA_031277235.1 Tannerella sp. | reverse complement strand
TGACCTGGGGGGTTGAATGGCATTCAGGTGAAAGGCGGTATTATGCAGAATGTCCACAACAGCAAAACCGCATATTTCCAACCCCCGCTTTGCGCGGCCGGCGCAGCCTGACCGGTAGGAACCAAGGCCGTATGTTTTCTTACCGCTTTTGCTGATATAACCGGGTCGAAGGCTACAATACATTCGGATACCTTTTCCTTGATCAGGGATAGATTGAATCCCTGAAAATTCAACCCGTTTTCAAAATGGATCCTGAAGAACTGTTCACATTTTTCTGAAAACCGTCCCGTTTGTAAAAAATTTATTCTACCTTTGATGCTCAAAAAACAGAGGAATACGTTGATGATAAAGTTCTGACGGCACTCTTTCAGTGTTTGGAAAACCGCCGAACCTGCTAATATACTGTATATCAGTGATTTAATGTTCGGATAGCTACTACTTGTCATTTGTTTACAGACTACTGATTAAAACCCGTAGAGATACTGATAATCAGTATGTTATCCAAACTTTTTAACATTTATTTTTCAACTGTTTCTCTCATTTTCAAACGATTAGTAAATTTTATAACGAACTATTGTCATAAAAAATGCAATTTTATTTTACTGCAAAGTTATGAAGAATAATTTAATGATACAATTTTTTTGCGAAAATACATGCATTTACTGCTTGAATCTACCGTTCATGCAGGTTATACAAAAGGCTGTTTTTCACAGTTTTAGCGATTCTGTCCTGTTATGTCTTCTTTTACGCTGTTTACCAGATTTTTCATTTCTGCCATTGAAATCTTTGAAGCAAACGGTGAACGAAACTTACTGTTGATGCCCCGCGGATGCGGGAGATGGAAAAGCGGATTTTGCGTCCGGAATATTTTGTATTCCAGCGTCTTCCATTTTTCATAGCGCGCAAAATCATCATTTCCCCAGCCATAAATTGTTTCGTTATCGCCGTCCGCTTCCAGGTGTTTTTCCGTCTTTACAAATAACGCTCCGCCATACAGGATTTTATCATACAAAAGCCGCATCTTATGCAGGTTCCGATATAATATTTGAATATCTTTCCTTTTGACATACAGTCTTTTTATAATTTCCGGAATATCATAAAAGGAACCGTTATACGGATATACCGCATCATATTTTTCCCGCAATTGAATAACAGATTCCGTAATTGCTTTTTCATCAACGACCGTGTCCGTATCCCAAATTGCCATGTAAGGCGTTTTGACTTCTTTTGTCATTTGATTGTAATACATTGTTTTATGCAATACAGGATCTTTATCTTCGATAAAACGATAGTTTATTTTCCGGTTTATCAGATTTTGTAACAGCCCTTTGTTATATGTCTCGGCTTCCCATACAGACACGTTTGTATCGAAATATTTAACGAATGATTCGGTAATGACCAGCGTGTTTTCCAGCCGTTCTACCGAATCAAGCCTTACCAGTATCAAAAAAGTTACGTCAGTTAAATCGGTTTTCATCGTTCCGTTCATTATTTTAATAATAAGGATGTTCCACAATAGCCTGAATACAGACCGCTCATTGCTTTGAAATATTCCTCATCCTGCAAAAGATGCTCCCATTCGGGCGAATCGGCTATTTTGCCGATAATTAAGAGATTGTACAATTCCAATTCACTGTCTGTAAAGCAGTTTCGGGTCTGTGACAACAGAAAATACAGGGCGGGAAGTCCGTCTGCAAAATAAATGCTTCGCCCTCTCATTTCAGTTTGAATCATATATTTAATATCCATATTTTTAAGGAGAACTTTGATATATGTTTCCCATTCTTTGTGCCGTAGTTTCCTGTTTATCGAATAGGCAATCCAGAGCATTAACAATCTGTTTACCTGCAAATACGGAAGTTTTGAAACGATATACGGCGTCAATTCCTTCAATGTTTTTTCAATCTTGACAGGATGAATTTCAAAACAGCAACTCAAAACATAAAGCAACTGAGCAAGCGGATTTTCCATGGAAAACAGCAAAGTTTCCTCAAACAGCATCGGAGTCATTTTTTCGCTTAGATTATTGATCCCCTGGATGATTAAATCTTTGAATATCTGTTCCTTTTCGCTTCCCGTCTTCTGTTTTTTCAAACGGACGGCAAAGTAATATACCAACAGAGGCGTTGTAAGATCCGGCTGCTCCTGTTTGTCCAAGTGTTTAAACAGTTCCGAATCCACATCCTGCAAAATCTCATTGATGTTGCCTTTGACATATTTGTTATCTATCAGATAATCAATGCCAAGTCCGATTCCGGGAAGACCGGTTTTCATATCGTAGTCTCTAAACCGGCTTATGTTCTCAATTACCCCGGTCAGTAATTTTTGTGCATGAAGTTTATATTCTTTGTTTCCGGTCATTCGGCTTTGATGGTAAAAATAAATACTGAAACCTGTTTTGCCGTTCGCCAAACCCAATAAAAATGTTTCGGCCGCCATAAGCCGCCGGTCTAATAAATGAATAGTTTCCTGCATTATTTTGTTGTATTGCATAAAAAAAATAAAAAATACGTTTCCCG
>JAITMT010000465.1 GCA_031277235.1 Tannerella sp. | reverse complement strand
ATCGTTCCGTTGTCTTTCAAGATTTGATTGACGGCGCGGGTGGCGTCGGCTGACGCTTTGAAGGCGATGCGCTCCTTTTCGTTGAGCGGGAAATCAACCACTTTTTCCCATCCGTCTTTTCCGATGACGACGGGAACGCCGATCGTCAAGTCTTTTTCGCCATATTCGCCGTCCAGCAGTACGGCGCTGGGAATAATGCGCTTTTCATCGTTGATGATGGATTCCACCATGGCTGCCGACGCTGCGCCCGGAGCGTACCAGGCTGATGTGCCAAGCAGGCGCGTCAATGTTGCGCCGCCCACTTTTGTATCGGCAACGACCTGATCCAGCGCTTCGGCAGAGAGGAATTGCGTTACGGATACGCCTCTGTACGTTGCCAGCGAAACGAGCGGAACCATCGTCGTGTCGCCGTGTCCGCCGATAACGGTGGCTTCAACGTCATTCGGATTGACATTCAACGCCTGACTCAAAAAATACTTGAAACGCGAACTGTCGAGCGCGCCGCCCAGTCCAAGTATCCGGTGGCGCGGAAGTCCCGCAACTTTAGCCGCCAGATAGCACATGGCGTCCATCGGGTTGCTCACGATGATCAGTTTGGCATTGGGCGAATGTTTCAACGCGCTTCCCACGACCGACTGAACGATTCCTGCATTGACGCCGATCAATTCTTCGCGCGTCATGCCCGGCTTGCGCGGAATCCCCGAAGTAATAACGATTACATCCGAATCCGCCGTAGCCGCATAATCGCCGGTTACGCCTTTCACGCGCACGTTAACCCCCGTCAGGGTTGCCGTCTGCATAATATCCATCGCTTTACCTTCGGATACGCCTTCCTTGATGTCTATCAACACGATATCCGATGCCACGTTACGTTTGGCAAGAACGTCGGCGCACGTAGCACCTACGTTGCCTGCGCCAATTACTGTTACTTTTGACATAATACTCTATTTTATATTAATAATGTAATTTTAAGCACTGCAAAAGTACAATTTTTTTTTGAAATAAAGAAATTTTCCTTGCCGTTTTTCGCTTTTACACTCCCGGACACGGAAGAATCAAGCATGGACAACGTTCTAAAACACCGGAAACTCACAAAACCGGTACATATACACGGTCTCGCCTATTTGTAAAACCCGTTAATGAAAAAAAGCAAAGCCAAAACAATCAATATCAACACAATAAATATCGTCATCGTGTTGGCTAATTTCTTGCGGCTTTTTTCATACTCGGCGTTATCGGCGGGCGAGTTTTCGGAGGTAATCATTTCTTCCAGGTCGCCGGAGACCTCATAGCCGTTATCGCACATAATCTGTTGAGCGCGAGCCACATCTTTTTCGAGCAATTCAACTTTGGCACCGATGCCCGCACCACCAAAAACCTGCGATGCAAACGCTTCGCGAACATAAGATTCCACCCCTTCCGATTGCAGGAGATTCACCAGCATTTCGGCTTCCGTCGTGTTGGAAAACCGCACCAATTCAACCATTTTGTCTTCCATAATTGTAGATATTTTTCGCAAGCAAAGGTAAGAATAAAAAACGAAATGAACCGCTAAAAAAATAAAAGTTTTCAACACGTGCATCATTTATACATTAATTATATATCTTTGCAGTCGGATATGGGAAAGTTTTTAAAAGGTATTGGATTATGTATCACTACATTAGATATATAACGGCAATTGTACTACTGTACTTGTTTACGGCTTTTGCAGCCGATGCGCAGGATAGGTTTCGTACGGAGATTTTCAGGGAAGATGTTAAAAGTCTGGAGATTAAGGTAGAAGGTGAAACCGTTTCCAATCCCTGCGTGGAACTGAACGGCAACCAAAAGATAGAAATTGTTTTCGACGCATTGCACCGGGTAAGCGGGCGTTTTGCCTACACGGTGGTGCATTGCGACGCCGACTGGAAACCGTCTTCACTGATTCCCGTCGAATATATGAGAGGATATCAAAACGCTGCCATTGAGGACTTTGCCAACTCTTTCAATACGACCGTCAACTATACGAATTTCATTTTGACCTTCCCGAATCTGGACGTGCGTTTGCTGGTTTCGGGCAACTACGCCGTTAAGATTTTTGACGAAGATTTCCCCCGTGACATAGCGTTAATCGCCTGTTTTTCAGTGGTTGAACCGATTGTTGAAATTGACGCGAATGTTTCGGGAAATACGGATATTGATTTCAACCGGGAACATCAGCAAGTCAATTTCACCGTGAATTATTCGAATCTGAACGTAACTTTTCCACAAAACGAACTGAAAACGGTTGTATATCAGAATAATAATCAAAACGATATCCGTGAAAATATTACGCCTCAAAGGATTATGAACAACCGGATGATTTTTGAACACGACCGGAATCTGATTTTTGAAGCCGGAAACGAATACCGCCGCTTTGAATTTCTATCGGCTCGCTACAACGGAATGGGCGTCGAGGACGTTCAATATTTTCGTCCCTATTATAATGTAACGTTGTTTGAAAACGCAGTAAGAGCCGGTAAATCATATCTTTACGATCAGGATCAGAACGGACGTTTCTTTGCGAATTGCAGCCGTTGCGAAGATCCGCCAACCGAAGCCGACTATTACATCGTTCATTTTTCGCTGGCGTCCGATTGGCTGGAAGGCGGTGATGTTTACCTGTTTGGCGACATTTTCAACAATCTGCAAAACGCGCGCAGCCGCATGGAATACAATCAGGAAACGGGCAAATACGAAAAAGCCGTGATGCTGAAGCAGGGACTCTATAACTATCAATACGTTTTCGTGGACGCGGCTACGCAAACACGCTCATTGTCAAGGCTTGAAGGCAACTTTTTCGAGACCGAAAACGAATATACGATAGCCGTTTACCATCGTCCACCCGGAGCGCGCTACGACCGTCTGGTGGGGCTGAAAACAGTAAGCAGCAATCACGCCATGATGACTGCTGCTCCTTTCATTCTCAAACCTAAATGCAAGATTGATACGGCTTTACGTCCGCGGTAACCGCTATTTCTGCGCCAAGACTTCCGCTATTTTTTCGCCGATTCTTTGACCTCTCAGTTCGCGTGCTACGATCGTACCGTCGGGGGCAAACAATATGATGTGGGGAATGCCCTGTATTCCGTAGATATCCGTCGGAACAGTCTGTGCATCAATGATTTGATTCCACTTGATTTCATGTTCTTCGATGGATTGCATGGTGTCTTCGCGTTTGTCCCACACGGCAACTCCCAGAATATCAAACTTGTCGCCTTTATATTTGGCATAAACCTCCTTTAAGTTGGGAAGTTCCCGGAGGCAGGGTCCGCACCACGAAGCCCAAAAATCAACCAGAACATATTTCCCTTTGCCGATGTAGTCTGAAAATTTAGCCGGTGTACCGTCCGGGTTTCCATTGTCTATCGCAAAATCGGTAAACATTTGTCCTTCAGCCGTTTTACCCAATTTTTCATAGACTTCCGCCATTTGCTTGACCGGTCCGAAATTCAAAATTGTTTCGCCCAGACCTTGGGTCATTGCTTCAAAATCGGCTTGACTGGGAGGCATGACTTGATTTTGCATTTTATGGAGGAACACGATGGCGCCCAGCATGTCGTTCGAGTGATCTTTCAGATATTCATCCGACAAGGCGTTCATTTTCGTCGCAAAATCATCAATAATGCGCTCCTGCGCTTCCAGATCGTCTTCACTGCCTTCCATATCCATGTATTCTTCCTGCAATTTGGAGGATATGTCATTGCTTTTGGAAATAAACTCGTTCAACTGTTCCGTCAGCGGATTGCCTTTGGCGCTGAGCGGATCTGCCATATCGAGCGTTAACGTGCCCTTGTCCAAAATAATGTCTGCAAACAGATCTCCTGCCCGAAGATTGCATACTTTCGCGCTGTCGGCTATCCCCTTGAATACAAATTTTCCATTTGCAATTATTACACTGTCAATCACTTGACCGCTGTTGTAATCGGTCATTAAAACCATTTGTCCGTCCAGCGACGAATCGTTCACGCTGCCATTGACGGTATAACTGTTTTTACCGCCATCGCAAGAATTTAAAACCGCCATGCCAATTAGCACGGCAAAATAAAATAATTTTCTCATTATCAAATATTTAAATAAATAATTATATTTCAAAGTGAAAGTATTCAATGCAAAAGTAATGAAAAAATTGATAAGAATGAGTGTTTCGATGAAATTTTTTCATATATTTGTATGCCGAAATAGCCCAAAATGATGGAAAAAAAATTTATAGTTATTTTATTGTCAGTGTTTTGTTTGAATTTAAACGCTGCAAATCCACTGTTAAGCAAATTCAAGACTCCGAGTGGAACCGTTCCCTTTGAAAAAATCAAAACCGAAGATTTCATTCCCGCTTTCGATGAAAGTTGTAAGGCGTATAATGAAGAAGTAAAGTTGATTGTTGAAAATCCGCTTCCGCCGACTTTTGCCAATACGATTGTGGCGCTGGAACGCAGCGGTTCACAGTTGAAACTGGTACAAGCCATTTTTGAATGCCTGCTCGACGGAGAAAACAGCGAGCGGCTGATGGAAATAGCCAAGGATTTTTCTCCCTCAATATCAGAATGTTATCATAACATATATTTGAACAATATATTATTTGAGCGGGTAAAAGCGGTTTATGCCGAAAAGGATTCCCTGAACCTGAGAACCGAAAATTTGCGGCTGCTGGAAAAAACCTACAAGGAATTTTTTGACCGGGGCGCCAATCTTTCCGAAGCCGACAAGGAAAAATACAAGAAATTGAGTACCGAACTCCGGCTGCTGGAAATTGAATTCAGGCATAATAAACAGAAGGACGAAAATCAGTTTGAATTGTTGCTGACGATGCCGGAAGAGATTGAGGGACTGCCCGCCGACGTACTTGAGATTGCCGCGCAGGAGGCGAAAAGCAGGGATAAAGTCGGGTATCTTTTCACGCTTGCCGACTACAGTTATATTGCATTCATGCGTTTTGCCCAAAACAGGGATTTGCGGAAAAAACTCTACATGGCACGGTCAAATGTGGGCAACAACAACAATGAAAACGACAACAAGGAAACGCTGAAAAACATCGTCAATATGCGCCTTGAGATTGCGCAGATGATGGGTTACGACAATTATGCGTCCTATATATTGAAAGATCGCATGGCAAAAAGCGAGGATGAGGTAACATCGTTTATGAATGGATTGCTCGATCATTATAAACCGCTGGCTTTCAATGAATATAACAGGCTGCAAGGATATGTATTCGGTCTCGAAAACGCAGACACGATTCAATTGATGCCCTGGGACTGGCTCTATTATTCCGAAAAACTCAAAAGCCTGCAATTCAAGATAGACGATGAAATGACGCGCCCCTATTTTGAACTGGAAAAGGTGCGGCAAGGCGTTTTTAACCTGGCTACGCAGTTGTATGGGCTGACTTTCAAGGAAAACAGGAAAATACAGGTATATCATCCCGACATCACGGCTTATGAAGTTTATGACCGGAGAGGACGCTTTAAAGCGGTGTTATACACGGACTTGCTGCAACGGCCGTCCAAACTTTCAGGCTCGTGGACGAGCAAACTTCAAAATCAATATATTGATGTTCAGGATGTAAACCACCGTCCACACATCGTTCTGGTTATGAATTTTGCCGCTCCGACGGAGACAATACCCTCTTTATTAACTTATTCGGAAGTGGAATCGCTGTTGCATGAATTGGGGCATTCGCTGCACGAAATATTGAGTGAATGTACGTACGCGAGCCTGTCGGGAACCAATGTGGAACAGGATTTTGTGGAACTGCCTTCGCAAATCATGGAGAACTGGCTGAATGAAAAGGAATTTCTCGACCGGATTGCCGCTCATTATGAAACCGGTGCGAAAATACCTGCCGGACTGGTCAAAAAATTGCTCGACGCAACGAATTTCAATGTCGGTTACGACTGCGTGCGTCAGGTGAGACTGTCGTTGCTGGATTTGGCGTGGCATACGATTACAAGACCTTTCAACGGTGATTTTGAGGAGTTTGAACGGAAAGCGGGACTATCCACGGCAGTGTTGCCGGAAATACCGAATACGCTGTTGAGCACTTCGTTCGAGCACATATTTTCCGATGACGGATATGCGGTCGGATATTATGGCTATCAGTGGGCGGAAGTCCTTGAAGCAGATGCGTTTAGCGTCTTCAAGAAAAATGGAATTTTCAGTGTGGCGACAGCCGACAATTTTCGTGAATTTGTGTTAAGCAAGGGCGATACGGACGCCCCTAACAATTTATATATTCGTTTTAGATTGAAAGAACCCTCGATTGATGCTTTGCTGAAGAGAAACGGTTTGACGCCGAGTATTGCTCCCGGTGAAATCGTTGAAGAAGAGGAAGTTGGACAACAAATAGAAGAACCCGTGCCGGAAGGAAATTGAAAAGATAGGAACAGGTATGTCAGTGGATAATAAAAAAATCGAGGTAGATAAAAGATACTTGCGAATGGCAAAAATATGGGCGGAAAACTCGTATTGCAAACGGCGTCAAGTAGGCGCGTTGATTGTTAATAATCAGATGATTATATCGGACGGTTACAACGGTACGCCTGCCGGATTTGAAAACGTGTGCGAAGACGAAAACAACGTTACAAAGCCTTATGTGCTTCACGCCGAAGCCAATGCTATCACGAAAGTCGCGGCTTCCAACAATAACAGCAAAGGATCAACGATTTACATCACCTCTTCGCCCTGCATCGAATGTGCCAAACTGATTATCCAGTCGGGCATCCGTCGAGTGGTTTACTGCGAAGACTATCATACGCTCGATGGCGTGGATTTGTTGAACAGAGCCGGAATTGAAGTTAATTATATTGAAATTGAAAGTATTAGATAACGTAGCATGAATAAGAGCAGAAGTTTTTTGGGAGTGATGACCCTCATTGTGGTCAGTCTGGTGTTGGGTTTCTTTGTCGGAAAGTTTTACAAGTCAATGAATCCGCAATATAAAGCCTTGCGCCTCGGTCAAAACAAGATAGACCGGGCGTTGGAGATTATTATGCAGGCTTACGTGGATACGGTGAATGTGAGCAGATTAACGGAGGGAGCGGTGGAAAGACTGGTTAGCGAACTCGACCCGCATTCCTCATATATATCGGCTGCCGATGTACCGGCTTTCCGCGAAGAATTTGAAGTGTCTTTCAGCGGAATCGGCGTGCAGTTCAATATGCAAAAGGATACTATTCTGATTATCAGCATTGTACCTGATGGTCCCGCCGAAAAAGCAGGCTTGCTGCCTTTTGACAGGATTATCGAAATTGACGATTCGCTCGTTGCCGGCAAAAAGATCAATCAGAACGACATTATGAAGATGTTGCGCGGTCCGAAAAATACGAAGGTAGTACTGGGCATAGAGCGTACCGGAGAAAAGGAACTGATTGATTTTGAATTGACTCGCGGTGATATACCCAATTATACCGTGGATGTGGCTTATAAAGTAAGCGATAAAATCGGTTATATTAAGGTAATCGGATTTGGACAAAGCACGTACAGCGAATTTCTGACTTCGATCGCCAAATTGCAGGAACAGGGAGCGACCGGATTAATTATTGATTTGCGGGACAACACTGGCGGACTCATGGACGCTGCCGTCAATATGGTCAACGAATTTTTACCCAGAAACCGGTTGATCGTCTATATGGAAGGACAGGCGCAACCGCGCGTGGATTACCGTTCCAACGGAAAAGGAATGTGGCCCGAAATACCTGTTATCGTGTTGATTAACGAATATTCAGCTTCGGCGAGCGAAATATTTTCCGGCGCTATTCAGGACAATGACAGGGGGCTGATTGTCGGACGCCGTTCTTACGGCAAGGGGCTGGTACAGGCAAATATTGCCTTGCCCGATCAGTCGGAAATCAAACTGACGATTGCCCGGTATTATACCCCTTCGGAACGCTGTATCCAAAAGGATTACGAACTTGGAAAGTCGGAAGAATACAACATGGACATCATGAATCGCTACATGCACGGTGAATTCGACACAGCGGACAGTATCAAAATGAACGATTCGCTGGCGTACAAAACGTCCGGTGGACGCACGGTTTACGGCGGCGGTGGAATCATGCCCGACGTTTTTGTCCCGATAGATACAACTGCCATAACTTCCTATTATTCAAGGGTTTTTAGCACAGGTGTGTTCTATCAGTTTGTGCTGGATTATTCGGACAGAAATCACGGCAAACTGAAATCATTTCAAACGTATGAGGAACTGTACGCTTACCTGCAACACCAACCGATACTCGCCGAGTTTACGAATTTTGCCGCCATCAAAGGAATCCCCAAACGCACTACGCTGATCAATATTTCGCGCAACCTGCTGGAGACGCAACTGCATGCTTCTATCGTGCGTAATTTCTTTGATAATGAGGGTTTTTATCCCATTCTTTTGAAGGATGACGAGACGCTGAACAAGGCGGTTTCACTCATGGAAGAAGGCAAATGGAAGCCAGAAATTTAGACCTCGATAACGAGAAACGGCAGTTACGCAGCAAGATACGTGCGCTGAAAGATCAATATTCAAGGGAAATACTTGATTATAAATCGAATATAATTCATGAAACGCTTGCCGGAATGCGGGAATTTCAGGAAGCCTCCTCTGTTACGGCTTATGTTGCGTTGCCGGATGAGGTTCAAACACTTTCATTATTAGAGAATTACTGTCAAAGAAAGAAAATATTCCTGCCTGTCGTTGAAGGGAATGACATTTCTTTTTATCGTTACACCGGATATAATTCCCTGAAAATCGGTTCATTCGGAATCAGGGAACCCGATCCGGATTCGGAAAAAGCCGAACTCTCCGACATTGATTTATTTCTGGTTCCGGGGATGGCATTTGATAAAAATTGCAATCGTATGGGGCGCGGTAAAGGTTTCTACGACAGGATATTAAAGCATGTGAAAGCGCCGGTTTGGGGCGTATGTTTTGATTTTCAACTATTCGATAATATTCCAGTCAATCAGCAAGATATAAAAATGACGAAAGTGATCACGGACCTGACTACGGTTATGGCAAAGATGGAATAGGGTAAATGATTATTTCCGGTTTTTACAACGGAGAACGTCCGCGTCGGAGTTAAACCGGCAAAGCGTCATATAGAGACCGATAAATTTTGGTCTTACAGAATGGTCTTGAAGAACACAAAATACTCGCCTTCCCCGCTGAAATTTTCAGCAAATCCGCGGCAACTGGTCGCCCGAAAGCATCGAAATGATGCGATGACTGCCGTACAGCGTCTTTAGCCGTACCTGCGCGTTTCCTTTGGCGCTGACTTTTCCGATGATTCGGGCGTCTTTGCTTTCGGAAAACCGATGCAAAACCGATAAGGCTTTACCGGCTTGATTTTCAGGGAGAATAATCAAGACAAGCCCTTCGTTGGCAATGTAAAGCGGCTCCAAACCCAAAATCTCGGAAGCGGCGCGCACCGCTTCGGGAATGGGCAGCGAAGCCTCGTCGAGCGTGATTTCCACTTTGGCGGTATTGGCGATTTCGTTCAAAGTCGTCGCCACACCGCCGCGCGTCGGATCGCGAAGCACATGAATATCAGGAACTTCCTGCAACAGCCGGTGGATAACATGATTCAGCGCCGCCGTGTCGCTTTTCAGATTCGTCTCAAAACCAAGGCTTTCGCGTGCCGAAAGTATCGTAATGCCGTGCAATCCAATTTCTCCGCTGCAAATCACCACGTCGCCTGCATCGGCTTTTTGCGGACGGATTTCCACGCCTTCGGGAACAACGCCGATGCCGCTTGTATTGATGAAAATACGGTCGCATTTGCCGCGCTCCACCACTTTTGTATCGCCCGCAACGATTTGAACGCCTGCCTTTTCCGCCGCTTCCTGCATCGAAAGAACAATGGTTTGCAAATCACTCAACAGCAAACCTTCTTCGAGAATGAAACCTGCCGTCAGATACAGCGGTTTAGCGCCGCAACAGGCTAAGTCATTGACAGTTCCGTTCACAGCCAGGTCGCCGATATTGCCGCCTGCAAAAAAAATCGGATTGACCACAAACGAATCGGTCGAATAAGCCAAACGCCCTTTTTCGACGGGAAAAACGCAGCCGTCATGGTCTTGCGCCAGCAGCGGATTGCCGAAGGCGGGATAAAAAATATCGCTGATCAGCCGGTGCGACAAGCGTCCGCCGCTGCCGTGTCCCAGCAGAACGCGGTCGGTATCGTTGAACGGTACGGGGCAATTTAATGTGTAATCCATGGATAATCAATTAATTAAAATAAAAAAATACACTTAATGTTACATCCAGGGAATCCCGTAGGGATTATCGCTCGGTAGAAAATATTTTCCGTATATTGTTCGCATTCCGTACGGAATGCGTCCTGCGAACCGTTTACCTTTCTACCGAGCGCTGCAATCCTGACGGATTGCCAAATTTGGATTTTACATTGAGCATTCATCATAAAATAACTTTCAAACTTTTATTCCCGCAAAAAACTGTTCCAGTTCGTTGAGGGTATCTTCGGAAGTCATTATGTCTTTCATTATCAATCCTTTTTCGAGGACGACGATGCGGTCGCAAATTTCATTGGTATGCGCGAGGTCGTGGCTCGAAATGAGGAATGTGATTTGCGAATTTTGCGACATCCTCTTTATCAGGCTTTTCAGTTTGATTTGCGTGGACGGGTCGAGGTTGGCAAACGGCTCGTCGAACAGAATGTAACTCGGCGTGCCGATGAGCGCTCCGACAATCCCCACTTTTTTCTGGTTGCCTTTCGACAGGTCACGGATGTATTTTCGCGAATTGAGGATTTCGCCGTTGAAAAAATCATCAAACTGCACCAGGAACTCGTTGACGGAAGCCTTGTTAAGCCCTCTGAACTCGCCGATAAAATAGAAATATTCTTCGGGCGTGAGGTAGCCGATCAGAAAACTTTCGTCCATGAACGACGCCGTTTTATTTTTCCAAGTCTCTGTTTGCGAGACGGTTTCGTTTTCTATTTGAACCGTACCGTCCGTCGCCTGAATCAAATCGAGCATCAGGCTGAACAGCGTCGTCTTGCCTGCGCCGTTGTTGCCGACCAAGCCGAAAGTCTGCCCTTTGGGTATGGTAAGTTCCGGAATATCAAGGACTTTTCTCTCTCCGTAAACCTTTGAAATTTGATGTACTGTAATCATACTTATTCTATTTTTCTGAATGCGTTAATGGTGGAATATTTTTCTTTTTTGTACAGTTTCACGATGAAATCGAACGCCTTGTTTCTGAGTA
>JAITMT010000367.1 GCA_031277235.1 Tannerella sp. | reverse complement strand
ATGGCAATGTATTCTTGAATGCCTTTGACTTGGACGTAATTGACCGCTCTCAACAGGCTGCCAACCCGATACCTTACGATAAGGATATTCACATAGATGCCGATGACGGTGCTTACACGTTGAAATGGGATGCGGCAACAAATGGCAAAACCGCCTCTCATGTGCTTTATTTCGGCATTGACGAAGAAGCAGTATCCGAGGCGACTGTGGAAATCTCCGACATTTACAAGGGAACTTTTCCTTTGGCAACAACGGAATATCCCTTAACCGGTCTGTACAGCATGAACACCTATTACTGGCGGGTTGATCAAATTAATACCGAAGGTCAGACAACCAAAGGAGAAGTGTGGAGTTTCAAACCGCGCCGATTGGCTTTTGAGGAGGCGGAAGGCTATGGACGTTTTGCCAGCGGAGGTCGCGGAGGACATGTTGTTTATGTAACCAACTTAAACAATGACGGTCCCGGAAGTTTCAGGGAAGCGGCAACCGATAAATCAGGTCCCCGCACCATCGTATTTAACGTATCCGGGCTTATCCGGTTGAGCGGCAGGTTGGTGATAGACCCCTTTGTTACGGTTGCCGGACAAACGGCGCCGGGTAAGGGCATCTGTTTTACGGGCGCTCCGATGGGTGTTGGCGACGAATCCATCACCCGTTTTATCAGAACCCGTTTGGGAGCCGGAGATACCGGCGACGGACTGGGAGCGACAGGCGCCGATCACAGCATCATTGACCACTGCTCGATTGGCTGGTCAATTGACGAAGCTTTCAGTTCCCGGAATGCAAGGAATATTACCCTTCAAAGAACCATGATTTCGGAATCCCTGAATGAGGCGGGACATAAAAACTATCCCGAAGGCTCCCGGCACGGATATGCCGGCAGCGTAGGAGGAGACGTAGGGTCGCTGCACCATAACCTGTTGGCGCACAATAACGGACGTAACTGGAGTTTGGCGGGCGGACTGGACGGAGCCGGATATTATAAAGACCGGATGGATGTATTCAATATGGTTGTTTACAACTGGGACGGCCGTACTACCGACGGAGGTGCTCACGAAGTGAATTTTGTGAATAATTATTACAAACACGGACCTGCAGGCGGTACGCAAAATATATTGGTCGCCCAACTCGAAGGTACCGGAAAAGGTTCTCAAAGTTATTATGTAAAAGGAAATATACGGCAATTGGCTAACGGAAGTTTTGCCTGTGACGGAACGAATGATATGTGCGCCGTTACTCAGCAGGTGGCTGCATCGCAAGTTGTTGATTGGGACGTATGGGTTGACGAACCTTTTTTCCCCTCTTATGCAACCATTCACAGCGCCAAAGACGCCTATAAAACCGTCATGTCCGATGTAGGCTGCACATTGCCCGTACTGGACGACCACGACAAGCGGATTATCCGGGAAACATTAACGGGAACCTATACTTACAGAGGAAGTAAAACAAACATACCGGGGATTATTGACGATGAAGCCGATGTGGGCGGTCATGAAGATTACGGCGCCGAAGTACGTCCTGCCGGTTTTGATACGGATATGGACGGATTGCCCGACTGGTGGGAAACCGGAGTGTCGAAAACCACCCCTGATTCTCCGGCAGGCGATTTCTCGGATTCCAATTCAGACCCTGATAAAGACGGTTTTACGCTGTTGGAAGACTATTTGGAATGGAAGGCAAATCCCAATTATTATCTCGAAAACTCCATGCAACTGGATTTATCCGAATTTACCAAAGGTTTTGAAAAGAATCCCGTTCACAGGATAGTGAACTCCAAGAATTGCAATGTAACGCTTGACGGAACAGTAGCAACCGTCACTAAAAATAAGATGGATGATTCTCCCTTAGCCTCTTTTGAATTTGAGATAGAGGATGCTGAAGGATTCAAAATGACGCGCTTAGTCAATTTTAATTTTGCAAATGCCACAGGTATTGAAGCGCCGGTTGCCAACGCTAAAGTTATTGCAGGCAAATCGTATTTCGATTTATTGGGCAGATCGGTGCCTGAAGGTACAAAAGGTTTGCTCATCGAGAAAGTTACATATAAAGATGGCTCTTTCAACTCAAGGAAACTTTTCGTGAAATAAGGCATGCAAAATTTGAGATTGTATATCATAATTAAATAAAAAACAATAATAATGTTTTATAAATGTAATACCATGAAATTTTTATTAAGATTGACATTTTTGGCACTGCTGTGGATAGGATTCATGGCACTGCCTGTGAAAGTATGGGCACAGCAGACCCGGACTGTTTCGGGGATTGTACTGGATGAAAATGAGGAGCCGGTTATCGGTGCGAATGTCATTGTTCCGGGCGCTTCGGTCGGAACAACGACCGGAGTTGACGGAGATTTCCGACTCGCAGTACCTGATGGCTATTCGACCCTGCAGGTTTCTTACCTGGGATATCAAACGCAAACGGTAACTGTCGGATCGCAAAATTCTTACACCGTCAGGCTCGAAGTAGCCGACCGTGGATTGGATGAAGTGGTGGTTATTGGTTATGGAACGGTCAGGAAACGGGATTTAACGGGAGCGGTGTCTTCCATTAAAAGCGAGGATATAGTCCTTCGTCCCGGACCGAACCCCATGGAAGCGCTACAGGGTAAAGTGGCCGGATTGGATATAACGCGCACATCCGGTCAGGCGGGCGCCGGCGTTGATATGCAGTTGCGCGGCGTGCGTTCTTTTACGGCGAGCGGCACTCCCCTGTTTTTAATTGACGGATTGCCGGGAAGTTACGAAACGTTGAATGCAAATGACATCGAATCCATTGAAGTGTTGAAAGATGCTTCTTCGACAGCGGTTTACGGTTCCGCCGGAGCCAACGGGGTTATTATCATCACCACCAAAAACGGCTCGGCAGGGAAAGTGAATGTGGACTTAAACACTTACATTGGTTACAACGGCTGGTCTATCACGCCGGAAATGCGCACGGGAGATTCTTATGTGCAAGCCAAAAGGGATGCTTACAGTTACAATTGGGATGCCAATGCCCGGGAATGGACGAAAACCGGCGCTCTCTGGCAATCGCCTGCCGATGACAAGACTATTTTCGGCGATCAGAGATATGCCCTGTTCCAGGAAGGACAATGGACAGACTGGACCGGAATTTTTATGAGAACAAATGCCGCCACGCAAAACTACAGTTTGAGCGTCCGGGGCGGAAATGAAAAAACCAAAGGATACATCTCGTTTAACTATACCGATGAACTGGGGCAATACTACGGAGACGACTACAAATTGTATTCAACCAGTATGCGCATAGAACACAGTCCGTGGAAATGGTTAACCGTCGGAAGCAACCTGCAGGGTTCTTATGTAGTCAGAAACAGCGCGCAGGACAAACTGGAAAACGCTTTGACGACAGACCCGCTCGTAAGAACCAGAGATGCAGACGGAAACTTGGTTAAGGATCTCGGAAACAACGTTTACAACCTTCTTTATAACTATCAACCCGGAGTTTATGAAAATTTGTATCATAACGCCAGAGTCAATGTGAATCCCTTCATTGAAATCAAACCGTTGAAAGGACTAAGTTTTCTTTCAAGATGGGGTATCTGGTTTACCTACAACAACCATTATCAATTTGAAGGTATCGGTTCCGTCAATGAAGTATATACGCATAATAACAATGCAATAGCCGAAATCAATCAGAACCGTTCATACGGATACCAGTGGGACAATATTTTGACCTATAATTTCACGCTGAATCAAGACCATGACTTTACGCTCACAGGAGCAACTTCATGGTATGACAGTCAAAACATGGAATCCTGGTTGATTCAGGAGCATGTCCCGTACAATACCTTCAAATGGTATAATATGCAACGGGGCGTGAACACATCGGGAACAACCGGTTATGACATGTCGAAAACAATGGCTTATATCGGTCGTATAAACTACTCTTACCGGAGCAAATATCTCGCTTCCGCTTCGGTGCGCTATGATGGAGCGTCTGCCTTGTATGAATCAAACCGCTGGGATATTTTTCCCGCCGCTTCGGCAGCGTGGAGAATCTCTGAAGAAAATTTTATGGCTTCTACCAAAGGCTGGTTAAACGACCTCAAACTCCGTGTCGGATGGGGTGTTACCGGATCTGCCAGAATTGATCCGTACAGTTCCGTCAACACGCTGGAAAGTTTCAACGTATCGCTGGGAGGACTGACCCAGGCCGCCTTTAGAAATTCTCAATTTGTAACAAATACGGGTTTGGGATGGGAGAAATCCTATAATACAAATATCGGACTGGATGCAACGCTGATTAAAAATCGTGTCAGCCTGACAATGGACTATTATATAACCAAGACAAAAGGCGTTATATGGGCTGTCAGCCTGCCTGCGACGTCCGGTCTCTATCTTTCCAACGGTACGCAATTCCAAACCAATATGAATCTTGCTGAAACGAAAAACAACGGTTTCGAGATGACGCTGAATACCCGCAATATCGTTACGAAAGATTTTGAATGGAATTCAACGCTCGTTTTTTCAACCAACAAAGAGGAGATTTTGAAGTTGACCGGCGCTACTGCCAATTTCATCGGTAATGGCAGCACCGGATTTACGCTTGCTCTCGGAGAGCCGGTCAATTCATTCTGGAACTACAAGATAGACGGCGTCTGGCAAATCGGTCAGGAAAAAGATGCC
>JAITMT010000344.1 GCA_031277235.1 Tannerella sp. | reverse complement strand
TTAGCCGTTTGTTCAATCCACGACATGTATTTGTCCGCCGTCAGCGGATATTCTTTCCAGCCGTAATCGGCGAAACGCAGGGACAAGTCTTCGGTAAAACGGTCGTTTTTCAGCAGCAGTTTCAGTTCGGGATTGATAGCCGAAGCATACATGAAATTGGGATCTTTCCAGCCCAGCACATGCTTGGCGCCTTCGGTCAACATGCCGCGAAAACCCATGTCATACACCAGTTCCGAAATATCGTCGGAATAAATCAATTCCGTGTTTCTCAAAACTTTAGGCTTAACGCCAAAAAGCGAACTGACTTTTTCGGAGTGCATTTTCACCTGAACGCGAAACTCTTCCGCGTCGCCCAGCGACGACAGGGAGTGCGCATACGTTTCGGTCAGCAACTCCACGTTGCCCGTTTTTACCAGTTCCATGAAACTGTCTATCAGTTCGGGCGCATAGACTTCCATCTGTTCGAGCGCGACGCCCGAAATTGAAAACGCCGCCTTGAACTTGCCGCCGCTCTTTTTAATCATCTCCATGAGCGTCCGGTTCGCCGGAATATAGCACAGATTGGCTACTTTCCGGAAAATTTCCTCGTTCTGGAAATCATCATAATAGTAATGGTCGTTCCCGATGTCGAAAAAACGATACCGCCTCAATCTAAACGGCTGATGTATTTGAAAATATAAACAGATTGTCTTCATATTATATTGATTTTTAATTTTTTAACTTATAATTTCTTATCCCGTAACCGAATCGTAAATTTTTCTCACCTTCAATCCTGCATCTTCCCACTTGATATTGTTCACTTCGGTTAATCCCTCCTCTTTCAGGAACTTATGCAGCGCGGGATACGTTATCAACCCGTAAATGGCATCAGCCATCGCGTCAATGTCCCAGAAATCCACCTTGACGGCATAACTCAAAATCTCGGCGCAGCCCGACTGTTTGGAGATGATGGACGGCACTCCGCATTGCATCGCTTCGAGCGGAGAAATACCGAAAGGCTCTGATACGGAGGGCATTACATAGACGTCGCTCGATTTGAAAATTTCATAAACCTGCTTGCCTTTCATAAAGCCGGTGAAATGAAAACGGTCGGAAATGTTGCGCTCCGCCGCCAGACGAATCATCTTGTTCATCATGTCGCCGCTGCCTGCCATCACAAAACGCACGTTATTAGTGCGTTGCAACACCTTTATCGCCGCTTCGACGTAGTATTCGGGACCTTTCTGCATCGTGATGCGACCGAGAAAGGTTACGATTTTATCGTTCACGCCGCGTTTATCGGTAATAGCCAGAATTTCAGGGCTTAGCGGGTCAACGGCATTGTGCACGGTCGTAACTTTCGACGGATGCTGATGGTATTTTTCAATTACCGTATTGCGGGTTAAATCGCTGACGGTCATGATGTGGTCGGCGTGATCCATGCCGTCTTTTTCTATTCCGTAAACATCCGGATTGACGTTTCCGCGACTACGGTCGTAATCCGTTGCATGAACGTGAATTACGAGCGGTTTGCCACTCACGTTTTTGGCATGGATGCCGGCGGGATACGTCAGCCAGTCGTGCGCGTGAATGATGTCGAACTGCTCCGTCCGCGCTATGACGCCTGCCACAATCGAGTAATTGTTAATCTCTTCCAGCAAATTATCGGGATAGCGCCCCGAAAATTCGATACAGCCCAAATCATTCACTTTCCGGTAACTGAAATCGGCGTAAATATGATTGCGCAAGTCAAAATATTTTTGCGGATCCATAAATTTGGACAGCCGTTCGGAAACATATTCGTAACTTACGTCCCGCCAGACAACCGGCGTGTTGTGGGAGCCTATGATTTTCAAAAAACTCTGGTCTTCGTCGCCATGCGGTTTTGGCATTACAAACGTGATTTCCAGGTCTTTCTGAATGGACATCCCCTTGATAAGCCCGTAACTTGCCGTCCCCAACCCTCCAAGAATATGCGGAGGAAATTCCCAACCAAACATTAACGCTTTCATAAGTCGTTGATTTATTAATCCTTATATTTTTTCAACATGTACATCGCATTTTCAACCGCCGCCAGACTGAGCAGGAACGAGGGCGCACCCCTGCCGGTATAGGGCGGCGTACCGTCAAACAATTCCGAAAACGTGCCGATGCAATGCTGCGACATTTCTTCTTCGAGGGTGATGAAAAGCCGCTCCACAAACGTAACTCCCCGTTTTCCGAAAAATTCGAGATACGCGGTAATATAAAAATAGATCAGCCAGGGCCAAGCCGTTCCCTGGTGATATGCCATGTCGCGGTCGTATTGCGAGCCGAAATAAATCGGTCGGTAGCCCGTACTTTTCGGGCTTAGCGTGCGTATACCCTTGGGCGTCAGCAGTTCTTTCGTTACAATGTCCAAAACATTGCGTTTTTGCAGGCGTGTCAAGGGCGAATAGGTCATCGCCGTAGCCAGAATCATGTTCGGTCTGACGCTCCAATCCTGCCCGTAACCGTCCACATAATCAAACAGATAGTTGTATTTATTTACAAAAGTGGCAGGAAATGAGAGTTC
>JAITMT010000325.1 GCA_031277235.1 Tannerella sp. | reverse complement strand
CCCGTTTTCGTCCATCACCCGCTTGATCCATTCATACAGTTCGGGAAGCGATTCAGCCTCGTTCAACAGAGGTATTACCAATGATATGTCCATTATTTTGTGAAAATTACGGTGCAAAGGTATGAAAAAAATAGTAAATATCCATGTTGCCCCTTTTTGTAAGATTGAAGGACAGTCTTTTTATAGATTTTGTGACTCTGTCAAAAGAATCCAAAGCATATCATCATCCGGAATATCAACTCTTTCGCGATATTGAATTGGTATTTGTTATGTAGCAACCACGTATATCTGCGTATTTTCATAGCGTATGACACTGACATTTACGCCTTTATCTATGAATCCCGATTCCGAAACGCCGTCGAAATATTCGCCGTCTATGATTACTTTTCCCGATGGTCGCAGTACAGTTGCAGTAACACCGTATTTACCTATCAATGAGGACATTATGGGAGACGAAACCGTACCTTCGAGGTCGGTTACCAAAGCCATTTCGCGCAGAACGCCCTTCGTACCAATCCGACTACTCAGCCAAAACATGCCGCCAAAACCCAGCGTCAATCCAATCAGCACCACCACCAGCGAACGACCGATTTCCGCTCCGCTAACTCCCTCAAAATCAAAGTTTATATTATTTATCAACGCCAGCGTCAGACCCACAACCACGCAAAGAGTCCCCAAAACTCCCGCTACGCCGAAGCCGGGAATGACCAGCACTTCAAACGCAATGAGTATCAGCCCAATCACAAACAAAACGATTTCCCAGTTTGCCGCCAGACCTTCGATGTAAAGCGGTGCAAAATAGAGGATTGCGGCAATCAGCGCCAGCGCTGCCGGAAATGCGGCTCCGGGCGTCTGTAACTCAAAATAAATCCCACCGATAATAATCATAATCAGCAGGGACTGAAAAATCGGATTCATCAGGAATCCCATCAAATTGTCAAGCCATGTCGGTTGATAGGATTCGAGCGTATATTCCCTGATATTCAGATGGTTTTCAATCACGTCGTCAACCGATTCCGCAATTCCTTCGCAATAGCCCCATTGCACGGCTTCTTCTGCAGTGAGTGTCAGCGTTTTACCCGAATCAATCAAATTCGGAACAACAGTCCGGTCATCAACCATAGCCTCCGCGATCAGAGGATCTCGAATCCATTTATACGTTGTGTCAGAGCCATTTATAATCGTATCTTTCCCGTGCGCTTCGGCAGTCGCCCGCATCATCGCTCGCATGTACGACTGATATTTGTCGGGCATTTGTTCGCCGGTCTGCCCGACAACCGTGGCAGCGCCTATGCTCGCCCCTTTGCGCATATAAATTTTCTCGCAGGCAATCGAAATCAGCGCCCCCGCCGACGCCGCGTTGTTGTCAATAAAAACATAAACGGGAATCGGGCTGTACAATATCGCCGTGCGCATCGTATCGGCGGCGTCCAACAGTCCGCCATACGTATTGAGGTGGATCAGAACGACATCCGCATTCAATTCCTCCGCTTCTTCCAATCCTTTTTTCAGATAGATTTGCGTCGTACGGTTGATTTCTTTTTTTATATCTATCTGATAAACAACGGATTTATCTTCCGCATAAATTTTTAAAAATACGGGAATAAACAGTATTATACTTATAATCAGAACTTTATTTTTCATTTCTTATATATTAATTCATTTACAAAATTAGGCATAAAAATAGGATATTCCAAATTTCCGTTTTTTGCGGTCAATCTATTTTCTATTCGATAACTCTTGAAATACTGTTATTCAACACATTCCCAACAATTTGCCGGATCATTTCTTTTAATTCCTCAATGAAATCGGCGGCGTTGTAAGTTCCCTTCTCGATCTGGCGCAGTTTTTTCTCCCACTGTCCCGTCAGTTCGGCGCTTTTAAGCAGTTCTTCCTGAATCGTATCTATCAGATTGACGCCGGTTTGCGTAGCAAACAGATTTTTTCGTTCCTTGCGGATATAATTACGCTTGAAAAGCGTTTCAATGATTGCCGCCCGCGTGGAAGGACGACCTATTCCGTTCTCTTTCAGGGCGTCACGCAATTCTTCATCTTCGACAAACTTACCCGCCGTTTCCATCGCCCGCAGCAAAGTCGCTTCGGTATAAGGCTTGGGCGGCGTTGTCCATTTTTCTGCAAACGACGGCGTATGTTCTCCGCTTTCGCCTTTGACAAAATCGGGTAACACGCGGTTTTCTTCCTCCTGTTCCTGCTCATTTTCAGGAACTTTCGCATCTTTTTCAAATACGACCCGCCATCCCGGGCTTAATATCTGTTTTCCCGAAGTTTTGAATTTCACGTCTTCCACTTCACCCAGTACGGTCGTCGTAGATACCTCACAATCAGGATAAAACGCTGCAATAAAACGTTTTGCCACGAGATCGAAAACCTTTTGCTCATCGCCGGTTAAATTGTGCGACGTAATTCCGGTAGGGATAATAGCATGATGATCAGTTACTTTCGTATTGTCAAAAACTTTTTTCGACTTGGGAATTTTTGCTGCCAACAGAGACGTCGTCAAAGTGGCATAATCGGTTAATCCTTTGAGTATCTGTGGAATTTTGGGATAAATATCATCCGTCAAAAAAGTCGTATCCACGCGCGGATAAGTCGTAATCTTCTTTTCGTAAAGCGATTGAATCAATTTCAGCGTATCGTCCGCTGAAAAGGCAAATTTTTTGTTGCATTCCACTTGCAGCGAAGTCAAATCGAACAATCGCGGCGGCGCTTCCTTACCTTTCTTTTTGGAGACATCTGTAATCGTAAAAGGCTTATCTGTAATTTTTTGTAGCAATTCTTCGCCTTCTTCCTTTTTCGTAAATCTGCCTTGCGTCGAAGAAAAAACCGTTTCCCGGTAAACCGTTTTCAACTCCCAATATTGCTCGGGGACAAAATTCTCAATCTCCTTTTGGCGGTTCACAATCAGCGCCAGCGTGGGCGTCTGCACGCGACCAATGGATAAAATCTGTTTATTCTGTGCATAACGCAATGTATATAAGCGTGTTGCATTCATACCAAGAATCCAGTCTCCGATAGCGCGCGACAGTCCCGCTTCATACAGTTTTTGATATTCGGATTCGTTTTTGAGTGATTTAAAACCCTCTTTGATAGACTCTTCCGTAAGAGATGAAATCCAAAGACGTTTCACCGGACATTTGCAACCCGACTTTTGAATCACCCAACGCTGAATCAGCTCGCCTTCCTGCCCCGCGTCGCCGCAGTTGATGACCTCTTCGGCATTTTTCAGCAGGGATTCAATGATGTTAAATTGTTTTATATAAGATTCATTATCAATCAGTTTAATGCCAAAACGCGGCGGAATCATCGGTAAATACCTGATATTCCATGTTTTCCACTCGCCGGAATAGTCGTGCGGTTCCTTCAGCGTACACAGATGTCCGAATGTCCAGGTAACCTGATAACCATTGCCTTCGATATATCCTTCCCGCTTGGTTCTGGCTCCCAGAATTTCGGCAATTTCACGCGCTACGCTCGGTTTTTCCGCAATGCAAACCTTCATAGCGATTGATTGATTTTGTCAATATAATTTAATATATCTTCCTTACCTTCACGTGTTTCCGAAGATGAAACAAGCATCGGCGGCAATTCTTCCCACGTTTCAAACATTTTTTGCCTGTATTTTTCCAGATTTTCATTCAGTTTGCCCTTGCTTATCTTATCTATCTTGGTGAAAGTAAGGGCAAAAGGTACTCCGTTTTCGCCGAGCCATTCCATAAATTCGAGGTCAATCTCAAGCGGTTCGTGGCGACTGTCTATCAACACGAATAAATTCGTAAGTTGTTCACGTTCAAGTATATAGTTTTCAATAATACGCTTGATGTTTTCGCGTCCCGTTTTTCCTCTTTGCGCATAGCCATAACCCGGTAAATCAACGAGATACCAGTTTTCATTAATCATAAAGTGATTGATTAACTGCGTCTTGCCGGGTTTCTGTGAGGTTAGCGCCAACCCTTTATGATTGGTAATCATATTGATAAGAGACGATTTCCCGACATTCGACCGACCGATAAAAGCATATTCGGGCAGCGTCCCTTCAGGACATTTCCGGACGTCCGTGTTACTTATCACAAATCTTGCTGTCTTGACTTCCATAATTTTATTGCTATTTTGCAAAGATACGCATTTTTTTTCGATTGCGGAAAATCCAAAGTCCCAGAAAAGTAATCAATCCATTGATTATCAGTAATTCATATCCGAATTGATACTGTAAAGATTGCCGGGCATACATATCCAGTCCGTAACATATCGCGGGAGCGGCAAGGCAAATATACGGAACATATTTATTTTCAGGCATATATTTGGTAAAAAGTCCGAAAGCAAACAGACCGAGCAACGGTCCGTAAGTATATGATACCAAGGTATATATGGCGTCAATGATACTCCGGTCATTCAATGCCCTGAATAACAGGATAATAACCGCAAACACAATCGAAACCAGAATATGCACGCCAAATCGCGTTTTTTCTGCTTTTTGAATTTTCTCTTTTTTAATTCCCAGAATATCAACGCAAAAAGAGGTAGTAATGGCAGTCAAAGCCGAATCGGCGCTGTTAAAAGCGGCGGCGATAATCCCAATCGTAAAGAAAATCAGCATGGACTGTCCGAGCAATCCCGACGTACAAAACATCGGCAACATATCGTCTCCCGAAGCGGGAAGCGACAAATTGAGTCCCGACGCAAAGGAAATAAGCATCACACCCAAACATAAAAACATGAAATTCAGCGGAATAAATGTAAAACCATACCAGTACATATTTTTCTGCGCATCCCTCAAATTGTGGCAGGTCAAGTTTTTTTGCATCATGTCCTGGTCTAATCCCGTCATTACAATCGGAATAAAAATACCGCTAAGAAACTGTTTTACAAAGTGTTGCCGACTTGACCAATCCCGAAATTCAAACATTCTGAAATGCGGACTTTCCGTGATAGTATTTGCCATTCCCTTGAAATTCAAGTGCATGGCATCCTTTACATTCCAGATGATAATCGCCAGCATCGCCACAAGGCAGACGGTTTGCAGCGTGTCCGTCCAAACGATGGTACGCATCCCGCTTCGGAAAGTATAAAGCCAAATAACTAATATACAGATAAATACCGTAACTTCAAACGGAATATTCCATGCGCTGAAAACATAGTTTTGCAAAATCACGATGACAATATAGAGTTTTGCCGCCGAACCGAGCAGTTTTGAGAGGATAAAAAAGGATGCTCCCGTCTTGTAACTACTTAATCCCAAACGACTTTCGAGATATTCGTAAATAGACGTCAAACGCAACCGGTAATACAATGGTAGCAAAACCTTGGCAATGATCACGTAACCGACAAAAAAACCGATAACGATCTGCATATAAGTCATATCCGTAGTTCCCACCCAGCCCGGAACAGACACAAACGATACGCCCGAAACCGACGAGCCGACCATGCCAATCGCTACAATATACCAGGGCGAGCGGCGGTTTCCGAGAAAAAAAGCCTCGTTGCCGGAATTGTTGCGACCCGTCAGCCACGAAATAAAAAACAATAACAATATATAGGCAAAAACGACGCCAAGAATGATATAACTGTTCATTTTGATGCTTTAACCGTGCGAAGATAAGATGTTTTTTTTGAAAATTTGTATGGTTTGGAAAAAAAATATAACTTTGCATAAAAAAACAAGAAATTACCCGATGAAAAATAAAGAAGATATTTTCAAACGACTTTACGAATCTTTCACAAAGGAAGGAGGCCGATTTCACATAATGGAGCGTAGAGTATCTCTTGAACAACAATTGGAATATTTCAAATTTTCGAGCCAGGTACGGCAAAATATGGGGAGTGTCAAAGAAAATGACGACGAAATACATATTAAGAATTTGAAAAACAGCCAATCAACCAATGATGAAAAGAAGGTTTCCCTGTCAATTCTGGCGCTTTCCAAACAGATAAAAATTTATCGTTTTTTGGAGAATTTCGTACAGGAAACCGACGGTACGGAATTATCGGACTGGGCGTATATGGCATTGACAGAGAATCGAATAGCGCTCGAATTTGAATTTTCCGGAGAGCGACAGATATACATCTCAAGCGGTCTCGGCGGCAAGGGCCATAAGTTGCGTTTTCATGTCGTATTATTTGCCTCACAGTCAGACTCTTTTCTTGACTATCAAAGAAAAATTATCCGGGACGAATTGGCGTTTGCCCTACCCAAAAGAGATATTGACATTGAACGTTTTACGATTGAAGATCAATATGTTGAAATTGTAATCCTGATGCCTATCACAACGTTTATCCGAAAGATTATCAGGGACGTCATTGCAGAGTGTAACCAGTACGGTAATTTTTTGCTGGATACTTTCATCATTTCCAACGAAAAAGAACTGGGAAAGAAGGAGATTGAAAACGTTCTGGAAGAAAGAAAACTTTAAACTGAAAAAATATGTCAAAATTGTCCGTTATTGTCCCCTGTTACAACGAAGAAGCCGTGTTAACGGAGTCCTATCAAGTAACAAAAGCCGCGTTGAGAAATCTTTCGTGCGAAACCGAAATCATCTACATCAATGACGGGAGCATAGACCGTACACCATTGATACTCAATGATATTGCAGAGAAGGATTATACCGTGAAAGTCATCCATTTTTCACGCAATTTCGGGCATCAGCCGGCTGTTTCGGCGGGGATTCATCATTGCGACGCCGATTTTGCCATCATTATGGACGCCGATTTGCAGGATCCTCCCGAACTGATTCCCGACATTCTCGCCTTGCAGGAAAAAGAGCAGGCGAATGTGGTGTATTGTGTTCGGAAATCGCGCGAAAAGGAAAGTTTTTTCAAGCAAAAATCAGCCAAAATGTTTTACCGGCTGATTAATCGAATGAGCGAAGTGAAATTTCCGCTGGATACGGGAGATTTCCGGCTGATAGACAGGAACATAATGAATCAATTCAATCAACTGCACGAACACGGCAAATACATTCGCGGTTTGGTCAGTTGGATGGGTTTCAAGCAAATACCGTTTTATTACGAACGGAAAGCACGCTTTGCAGGCACAACGAAATATCCGCTTGGTAAAATGATGAAATTTGCATCCAATGCCTTGCTCTATTTTTCCAAAAAACCGTTACTAATTGCCATGGGGATGGGTTTTGTTGCGGTTGTGGCGGGAATTTTTCTTGCCGTCTGGTATGTACTCGGAAAAATTTTCGGATTTGTGGAGACAGAAACGGGCTGGACTTCCATCGTTACAATCATCGTGTTTTTCGGTGGTGTTCAGTTACTTACGGTAGGTGTGTTAGGGCAATATATCGGTGTGCTTTTCGATGAAATAAAGGGTCGTCCGGAGTACATTATTGATAAAAAAACAGGGTTTTAACAAAATTTACGTTAAAAAATTTGGTCATGTCAAATAATGTCCGTACTTTTGTAGCGTGAAATGAAGAGGAAACAAATATTGTAATAATGTTCGGTGAATATTTATTCCGCTTATTTCCACTTGGGTAAAGATGATGTTCTTTCGTATTTTGTTGATATGAAGATATTTCAGGTATGAATATAGATGTAAATGGCGTATGGTGTACATTTACGTATATTGACTATTCATAATTAAAATATTGAAACAAGGATAAAAACTAATCAAAAATATATACACCCGTGGAAATATGCCCGTTGAGGAAACGTGTAAGATTTCAAAATATCGCAATTAAGCGGATGCTGCCTTATAAAGCGGCATCTGCTTCTTGTAAAAGGGAGAGGCAGAGAGTTTAACAACTTCTGCCTCTGTTTTTTGCGTAAAAACTGCAAAATCAGGTGGATGGTTCTGACCTTTCCCCAAATCTTATAATTTATTATCCGTCAATTTCATGTACTGTTTTACCGTGAATAATAAATTACCGCATCGCTTTCAGAGCCTCCTCCGGCGAAATGCCAAGCGCTTTGGCCACTCCTTCGCCATAGGCCGGATCGGCTTTGTAGCAATTTCTTACGTGACGCTGCTTGATGAAAAGTTCGGCATCGCCCATTGCGCGGGCTGTATTTTCAAAAAGAACCTGCTGCTGTTGGGGCGACATCAGGCGGAACAGGTCGCGCGGCTGGCTGTAGTAGTCGTCGTCGTATTCGCGTTCGTTGTAATTGTAGGCGTCGCCATGCAGTTTGAGCGGCGGCTCCTTTGTTTCGGGTGCGTCCTGCCAGTCGCCGTAACTGTTTGGTTCGTAGCCAAGCGTCGAGCCGTAATTTCCGTCCACGCGCATTGCGCCGTCGCGGTGATAGGCATGAAACGGGCAGCGCGTAGCATTGACGGGAATCTGGTTATGGTTGACTCCCAGGCGGTAACGCTGAGCGTCGCCATAAGAAAACAGCCGTCCCTGCAACATCTTGTCGGGTGAAAATCCGATTCCGTCCACCACATTCATCGGATTGAAAGCCGACTGTTCCACTTCCGCATAATAGTTTTCAGGGTTTTTATTGAGTTCCAACACTCCCACATCCATCAAGGGAAATTCCTGATGCGGCCATACTTTGGTCAGGTCAAACGGATTGATTCTGAATTTATCGGCTTCTTCTTCGGTCATCACCTGAATTTTGAATGTCCAGCGGGGAAAATCGCCCCGTTCAATTGCGTCGTACAGATCGCGCTGATGCGATTCACGGTCTTTCGCAACGATGGCTTCGGCCTCGGCGTCGGTAAGATTTTTTATTCCCTGCGATGTTTTCAGGTGAAATTTCACCCACGTTCGCGTATTGTCCCGGTTGAGAAGGCTGAATGTGTGGCTTCCATATCCGTTCATGTGACGGTAGGAAGCGGGAATGCCACGGTCGCTCATCGTGATGGTCACCTGGTGCAAAGCCTCCGGGAGAAGCGTCCAGAAATCCCAATTGTTGTTAACTGTTTCTTTTCCATTTCAATTCATTTTTTATAGTTTGCAATAATCTGTATTGATATCTTTTCTATTTCCATCTGTTTGAACAAATCGCCCTTCAAGTGGCTCTTTATCAGTTCCGTCAGTTCGGGGTCCATGTAGTCAATTACTTCCCTGTCCGCAAAAATATGATGGTGGTCCACCGGCGTGATGTCGTAATAGCATTTCCCGTTCGGATGGTTTGTCTTCGACAGCAGTTGCGCCCGGCAAAACGAGTCCAAAATACGGTAAACAGTTGATACCGTGAACTCAGGACTTTGCTGCTGCAACGCTGCGACGATTTCGTCAATCGGGCTGTGACCCGATTTCGTCATCAATTCGTACAGCATTTTTCGCTGCGGCGTCGCCTTCAATCCGGCTTTTTTTATTATTTCTCCCGTATTCATTTTGTTCAATTGAAAATTTCGCCGCAAAGGTAATGCGAAAAATTTGTATTTGCAAATTATTTGCAATAAAAAATGAAAAATTTTATGGGAAAATGGAAAGATTAATTGTTAAATTATGATATTATTCTGTATATTAGATATTTATGAAAATAAAAGAAGAATATTTTTCGCGACAGATAAAATCCCAATTGGAATCCATAATAATTCAATGTCTTTATCAACGCAGTAAATCAGAAAGCGTCCCAATCCGGTGCCGTATCCCAATGAAAAATATCATCAATGGTTCGCTGTAAATCACGAAACGACTTATCTTCTAAAGAGAAATAACCGTAACATGTTTTGGTCCAAAAAGTTTTCCCTTCGGAAACAATTTGCGATACGGCGCAAAAGCCTTTTTTTCGTCTTCTTTTATTTCACGAATTTCCTTAATGTGAAATTGGTTTAGGGCTTGATAGATTTTCCAGTTGATTTGTATATTGTCAACCAATATAACCTCACATTCCGGACAATCATTGGTATATAAAATTCTATCTTCGGTCAAAGCCCCCAATTCAAAAAGATCAATTTTTACAACTTCCGTTTTCTCCTTATATCCGCAATCGGCCAATTCTTCGGGATTTGTTATGCGCCTTAGTGAACGGATAAAAACCGGATTGATGGCGTCGTATATTTTCCGGGTAATGACTTGATTGTTATCCACCAAATAAACTGTCGTGTTGTCATTGATTGTACTTTTGGAAATATCTCTTGTATAAATATAAAAAGGAATACCTCCCTTATCCAAACCTTTTGGCGAGTCTGATTTATTCGAGTTGGAACGATAAAAATCCATGCTTTCAATCGCCTGAGGCATTATTGCACTTACAAGAGCGCGTCCATCGTTAGACATAAATATATCATTGATATAATAAGTCCATCTTTTATGCCCGCCCAGGATAGGGGAGGTATCAGCGCTGCGAACAGGAAAAGTTTGGTCATAAATAAAAAGGGAAAATCTTTTCTTTATAGTCCACCTACTTTCTTCCAGAAAACCATACTTATTGGCAATCAACCTCGGATCAATGGCTTTGTATATGGCTCCTGTTATATCCCATACACCTCCTCCATAATATGGGCTTGCCAGCAATATCGTATCTTCATCGGCTATTTCCCTATGATTATTGCCGTCGCCTTGCGCAAAACCGTACATTACCGCCATCATCCCCAATAAAAAGAGTATCAGCAATCTTTTGCCGGAGTTGTCGGATTTGGCAAAAAAACTTTGCCGTATCATCTTACTTTTATTTCTTTTATTCTTCATTTGAATGATTGCAATATATCGCTGCAAAAATAATGAAAAAAATCATACTAAATTCATGCGTTTTCAGTTTATTGACGGTTTGTTGACATTTATTTTCCATGAATCATCTTATTTTATTGATAATAAGAATTTTTTAATTTCAACGATTTTTATAAAAAAATTGAACCTGTAACGAAATAATATGAATATTTTTTTCCATAAAACTATATTTTTCAATGAATTACCTTATTTTTAGCGACAACGGCAACAAATTCCTTCAAATAGAACGGTTCAAAATACGCAACGTCTTCAAATTGACCGGCTTGGAATCTTTTTGCAGACAGCGCGCACATGTCGGAAGCCAGCGGATTTATATCGTTGATAAACATCGCATTGGGCGATTTAATTTCCATTTGGCACTTTGCCGCGCCGTTGCCGAAAAAACAGATTTTGCCCACATCCAGCATCGCCGCGTAGGAATTTCCGGTAATGATTTCGGCTTTCACGTCCGAAACAGGCTTTAATTGGCTGTCATACAGGGCGCTGTAAACTTCCATGCGGCGTGCGTCAATCATCGGACAGTACAGCATTTCGCCGTCATTTACCCGGCGAATCGCTACGGAAGCCATGATTTCGAGCGTCGGAACGCCCAGCAAGGGGATTTGATACCCGAAGCAAAGCCCTTTCGCCATCGAAACGCCAATGCGCAAACCCGTGTAGGAACCCGGTCCGCTGCTTACGGCAACGGCGTCTATCGGGTTAGTAACCTCTTTCAGAGCATTTTCCACAAAAACGCCCAATTTCGACGAATGGGAATTCACCTCCGTCGAAACTTGCTCGAAAATAATATTTTCATTCTCCGAAACCGCTACGGAACAGATGGTTGCGGCGGTTTCAATATTTAGAATTGTCATGAACTGCAAAATTTACGGTGCAAAGATATGCAATAAAAATGTTATCTTTGCAACGTTTTTTAGAAACGAAACTATGATACAATCAATGACAGGGTTCGGAAAGGCGGTCGCCGAACTGCCCGACAAAAAGGTGATAATAGAAATTAAGGCATTGAACAGCAAGCAGTTTGATTTACTCTCCCGCGTGCCTCCCCTCTATCGCGAGAAGGAAATGGAGATGCGTTCGATGATTTCGCAACATTTGATACGCGGAAAAATCGAGTTCATCATCACGTCGGAAAGTATCGCTTCGGACGTGCCCAATCAAATCAGTATCCCGACTTTTGCGAGTTATAAAAAACAGATTGAGGAGATTGCCGAAAAGATGAATCTCATCACGCCAAGCGACTGGTTTAAAACGATTTTGCGACTTCCCGACGTGATTAAAACCGGTGTGGATGAAGTGGATGAAGAGGAATGGGCGGTTGTAAGCAACGCTGTCGAATTGGCTATCAGAAAATTATGCGATTTTCGCATACAGGAAGGGCAGATGCTGAAAGAGTTGTTTGAGGAAAAAGCCGCCAATATCCGCGCGTTGCTCGAACAAATTCCACAGTACGAAAAAGAGCGGTTAGAGCGTATCAAATCGCGAATTTCGGAAAATTTATTCAATCTGCCGGAAATAAAAATTGACACCAACCGCCTCGAGCAGGAAATGATATATTACGTTGAGAAACTGGATATTAGCGAAGAAAAATCGCGTCTGGACAATCATTTGAAATATTTCATGGAAACGCTCGAAAACAGCGAGGGACAGGGTAAAAAACTTGGTTTCATCGTGCAGGAAATAGGTCGCGAAATCAACACGCTCGGCTCCAAGAGCAGCCATGCGGAAATGCAGCGTCTCGTCGTGCAGATGAAAGACGAACTGGAGCAAATCAAGGAGCAAGTTTTGAACGTTTTATGAATTTTTCATGAATGCTCAACATGATACCTGATTGCCGACATCCCGTCAGGGATGCAATCCTAACGGATTGCCAAATTCGGGTATTACATTGAATATTTTTATTTTTTTTTGCAAAAACGGTATTATTTCAAAAAATAGCCGTATCTTTAACGCAAATTTACCAATGCTAAAGATATAAAATTATGATTGAATTATTTAACAACTTGCCTTTTGAGCAAAAAGTTTACTGGGGAATCGCCCTCTTTTCGACGGTGGTTTTCATCATTCAGTCCATTATGACTTTTATGGGAATGGACGCTCACGACGGCGCTGACGCCGATTTCAGCGGACATGATTTGCAGGGTGGCGAAGAACCGTTCCAACTGTTTACTTTCCGCAATCTGATTAGTTTCCTGCTCGGTTTTTCGTGGACAGGCATCGGTTTTTCAAAAATTATTGACAACCCGGTCTGGCTGATGATTCTCGCCTTTCTGGTGGGCGTACTGTTTGTCGGGATTTTCTTCTTCATTCTGCGGCAAATGATGCGTCTTGCCGAAGATAATTCATTCAATATCAATCATGTATTGAATCAAATTGCCGAAGTCTATATCCCCATTCCCGAACAGAGAAAGGGCAAGGGGAAAGTGTCCATTTCGGTGCGCGGTTCCGTGCACGAAATTGACGCCCTCACCGACGGCGAAACCCGCATCGCCTCAGGCGCCAGCGTGCGAATCGTGAAAATCGAAAGCGAAAGTCTGGTTTTGGTGGAAAGATTATGATTATCAAACAACTAACAAAATTAAATACTATGCCATCATGAGAAATATTTTATTATTCTTCCTGCTGTTTACTGCAAAATTACAGGCGGCAGATACTTTAATGGTATTGAGTAAACATTTTACTGACAGTATGATGGTATTTAACAAACATTTTACCGATTGCATGAATCAATGGGTTGCCTTGCCGCCACAGGACACAACTTTTATCTTTGGTTTTGTTTATCTTGATCCTTCGGCAGGTCTGACTCTTGATTTGGCAGGGACTTTTTCTCTGAAAAACAATACTTTTTCTGTTGAAAAATTCGAGACAGCAACTTATAAATATAGATTGGATCAAACCCCTCCACAAGTGCTCGTTGCTGCCATATCGGAGGGAATGTACAAAAAACTTGATATAGAGAAGTTTCCCGGCTGGTTAGAAGATTACAAAATAGACGAAAATTCGCTTCAATACTTATTTATAAGGGGATATACATATAATGCTTGGGATGAGTGTGTTAAAGCCATTCCTTTCCTGGAACGCGCTTTCAAAATGGATGCCGGATACGTCGCATCAAACGGTTTAAAATTGAGTACAGAATTGGCGTTTTCCTACAACTGTACAGGCGATTATGATAATGCTATTTCTGTTTTGCAGACTGCCTTGGAGAATGATGCTAATGACGCTTATATTTATAAGGAGATAATTTTTGCGCAAACGCATTCCAACCGTATTGAAGACGCGATAAAAACCTGTCAATCAGCAAAAGATAACTGTAAGGACACAACCTGGAACGGAGAAAACGTATTCAATATTTTACGTGCATTTTACGAAAAAAAAGACAGGAATAATTTTGATAAATGGCTGGAAACGGCAAAAAAATCAAATGAAAATAACGAAACATATTTGAGTTACATTAAACAAATGGAAGAAGAAATGACCGATTTATAAATTTTAAAAATTAAATACTATGCCATTAACAAATCCCTTAATTTTAATTATTGTAGCCGCAGTCTTTGTGTTTGTGATTGTTGCGGCGCTGTTTTCGCGTTTCAAACGCTGTCCGTCCGACAAAATTCTGGTCGTGTACGGCAAAACGGGCGGCTCGTCCGCCAAGTGTATTCACGGTGGAGGCGCATTCATTGTGCCTGTTATTCAGGACTATGCGTTTCTCGACCTGAAACCCATCTCCATCGAGGCTAATCTGACGAATGCCTTGAGCAAGCAAAATATCCGCGTTGACGTGCCCTGCCGTTTCACGATTGCCGTTTCCACCGAACCGCAGCACATGAATTCGGCTGCCGAAAGGTTGCTCGGACTCAGTCAGGGGCAAATTCAGGAACTCGCTAAAGACATGTTATTCGGACAGTTGCGTCTGGTGATTGCCACGATGACGATTGAGGAAATCAACTCCGACCGCGACAAATTCTTAGACAGCATTTCCAACAATGTGGATACGGAATTGCGCAAAATCGGCTTGAAACTTATCAATGTGAACGTTACGGATATTTCGGACGAATCCGGCTATATCATAGCGCTCGGCAAGGAAGCGGCGGCTCGCGCCATCAACGAGGCGAAAATTTCGGTTGCCGAGCAGGAAAAAGTCGGAGACACGGGCAAGGCAAACGCCGACCGCGACCGCGATGTGCAAATTGCCGAAACGATGCGCGACAGAGACGTGAAAGTTGCCATTACGCAGAAAGACAAGGAAGTAAGCATCGCCATGGCGATGAAGGACGAAACGGTCGGAAAAGCGGAAGCGCAACGCGATACGCGCGTAAAAACGGCGGAAGCAAACGCCGTCGCCATTCAGGGCGAGAACACGGCTAAGATTCAGATAGCCAACTCCGACGCCGCCCGCCGCGAAAAGGAAGCGGAGGCGTTGAAATTAGCGATGGCTGCCGAAAAAGTGCAGCAAGCAAAAGCGCTCGAAGAATCGTACATCGCCGAACAGAAAGCGGAAGACGCGCGCGCCGGCCGCGATCGCTCCACGCAAAACGCTAACGTTGTGGTGCTTGCCGAAATATCAAAGCGAAAAATGGTCATTGACGCCGAAGCCGAAGCGGAAAGAATCCGCGTGAACGCCAAAGGTCAGGCGGATGCTATTTTTGCCAAAATGGAAGCCGAAGCAAAAGGTTTGTACGAAATCCTGACGAAACAGGCTGAAGGCTACCGCGAAGTCGTAGGTGCAGCCGGCGGCGATCCGTCGAAAGCGTTCCAGTTGTTGCTCATCGAAAAACTGCCCGAACTCGTGAAAACGCAGGTAGAGGCTATCAAAAACCTGAAAATAGACAAGATAACGGTGTGGGACAGCGCCGGACAATCGTCCGCCAACGGCAAGACGACAACCGCCAATTTCGTTTCGGGCATGATGAAATCCGTGCCGCCGCTCAACGACCTCTTCAACATGGCGGGGCTGGACTTGCCCGCCTATCTGAAAAAGGACTTGGATACGGGCGGCGATGGCGATAAGCCGGTAGATGACAGTCAGTAGTTGATAATTTGATGGTTACGGGGATATTTTCGGGATCTTTCAATCCGGTTCATATCGGGCATTTGGCGCTGGCGAACTGGATTTGTGAGTATGGCGGCGTTGACGAATTGTGGTTTCTCGTTACGCCGCACAGTCCGTTGAAGGAGGAAAACGACCTGATGGACGAAAACCTTCGTTTTGAAATGGTTAAGACGGCGATAGCGGATTATCCCAAATTCAGGGCGAGCGATTTCGAGTTTGCCCTGCCGCGACCGTCGTATTCGATAACGACCCTGCGGGCATTGCAACAAGCGTATCCCGACCGCGATTTCGCCCTGATTATCGGAGCGGACAGTTGGGAACTTTTTCCGCTATGGAAAGATAATGAGGACATTATCAACGAATTTTCCGTAATTATCTATCCCCGCAACGGTTACGAAATCCATATTCCCGACTCCTGCCGGAACGTAAGAAAAGTGGAAGCGCCTCTGTTTGAGGTATCTTCCACTTTTATCCGTGAATCCCTCCGGGAAGGGAAAGACGTCCGTTTCTTTCTGCCTCCGGCTGTTTGGGAAAAGTTTTTTTGAAGCGCCCTGAATTACCTCAGGGACAGGGCTGTTGGGTTCTAAAATAAATTCGGTATTACTTGGGCGTTCCGTTTGGAATGCATCCAACAACGGAAAAATTTGACCTATAAGTCTAATTTCGCACTTTTTTGTATTACGCAAGTGCAAAATTAATCTCAATTCAAATCAAAAAATAAAAGAACGCTTATATATTAATATGTTACAAGTAAATGTTAAAAAGGATAGTATCTTAACAGAAGCATTTTTCAGGGACGATTTGATTTATTTGGATTTGGGGGCTTCCAATATCAACCGGTAAGGCACTCTGATAAAGCGGGGTCTGTAGATGGATACGTCTTTCCAGAGATTTTCCGGATAGTGGGTATTGATGCAGTAACCGACTAAGAGTGTGCCGTTTTCATCGTATTGTGGATGCGCCATGGCGTTGTATGCAAATAATGTACTGTCCCGCATCGGCTCCGGAGTTGAATAGATTTTCTTTTTATTCGACCACGGACCCTCCGGATTATCCGAAACAAAAGTGTAGATATCGTTGGTGCCGATACCTTTTTCCTGGGTCAGGAGAATGTATTTGCGGTCATGCTTGAAAACGCTGAACTGGGAACTGACCGCTACATCAACGCCTTCGAGCGCCTGCGTTTTTGCTGGATCATCCGTCCACCCGGCTCCGTCGTAATATTCCCACTGTTGGAATTTGTTGTCTATCAGGCGTGCACGGGCGACATGCAGGGTGGAACCGTGAAAATCTGTGGGTGATATGCCGTAAGTGTAATAATATCCTTCGGATTCGTGGAAACCAAAACCGTAGGTAACTTTATTGACGGGATAAGACGCCAATTGCTGCCGGTCAATGATCTTGAAATCGGGACAGCTCAGGCGAAAATAGGCGATGGAATTGCAATGGAAATCCCAGGTGCCTTTTCCCGTAAATACGATATTTGACATGAATACATGGAGGATATTGTCCTTTACAAACCCGTGATGGGGCCAGTAAACCGCCTTGTATCCATCAATATCTTCGCTCGAAATTACCGGTTCGGGCTTTTCGGGCGTTCCTCCGCAGATGGTACGGGCTTCTGTTTTGTCCAGTGTCACAAAGAGGTTTCCGAAGACCATCTGGGAAGTGGATGCATCCCTTTTGTTGTCCTTGACTTCGCCCATAAAGGAATCGCCCCACAGCCACAGACTTGTGTTTTTGTCCATGACAATCGAGATGGCGCCGTCTCCGCCGGTAAGAATATTTTTTCCCGGAGGAAACAACCGATGTACCGGGACGGTATCAATAATAACATGCTGTATTTGAATCTTTTTGCTCCTGCACGATACGCCGCCAATCAGGCAGAAAACGAGCAGACTGTAAACGATACTGTTCTTCATGGGAAATGATGTTGTTTTTGCTTTTTTAATTGATACATATGCGGTTAGATGCTCCTATCTCGAAACCCGTCCGCTGCCGTCTCCTTTCATCAGATTTTCCACTTCGGCTACGGTTACGAGGTTGAAATCGCCGTAAATCGTATGTTTCAGGCACGAAGCCGCTACGGCAAAATCCAGCGCTTTCTGGTCGTCGTCCGGGTAGGTGAGTAAGCCGTAAATCAAGCCGCCCATGAACGAATCTCCGCCGCCCACGCGGTCAACGATGTGCGTAATGTCGTAGCGCGGCGACTGATACAGTTTGTCGCTGTACAAAACGCCGCCCCACGTGTTGTGATTGGCGTTGATGGCGCCGCGAAGCGTGATAATCACTTTTTGGGCACGCGGAAACTTTTCCATCATCTGACGGCAAACGCTCTCAAATTCAGCCGCATTCACTTCGCCGCCGGTATGCGTTGCGTCGAAGCCTTCGGGCTTGACGCCGAACACTTTTTCGCAGTCTTCCTCATTGCCGAGAATAATGTCGCAGCCTTCGACCAGCGCAGGCATCACTTCCGACGCTGTTTTGCCGTATTTCCAGAGATTTTTGCGAAAGTTCAGGTCGCATGAAACGGTTACGCCCATTTCGTTGGCAATTTGAATGGCTTCGAGGCAAGCGTCCGCCGCGCCCTGCGACAATGCAGGCGTGATACCCGTCCAGTGGAACCACGCGGCGTCCTTGAAAATCGCCTTCCAGTCCACCATTCCGGGTTTGATTTCGGCGATGGACGAGCCTGCACGGTCGTACACCACCTTTGAGGCACGGGCAACCGCCCCGGTTTCAAGGAAATAAATACCTACCCGATCGCCGCCGCGCACGATGTTTTGCGTCCCGACGTCGTATTTGCGCAGTTCGGAAATGCACCATTCGGCGACGTCGTTTTTCGGCAGGCGGGTGATATAATCGGTTGGTATTCCGTAGTTTGCCAGCGATACGGCAACGTTTGCCTCGCCGCCGCCAAAAGTGGCATTCAGCGAATTGGACTGCATAAATCTTAAATAATCGGGCGTCGCCAGGCGCAACATGATTTCCCCGAATGTTACTACTTTGTTCATATTTTTGAATTTTGTTTATTTACTGATTACTTAACTCTAACAGGGTTTGGAACCCTGTTAGAGTTAATTGTCCTATGTAATACCCGAATCCTGCAATCCGTTAGGATTGCATCGCTCGGTAGAAAGGCAAAAAAAATCACAGGACGCATTCCGTACGGAATGCGACCACACACGGACAACATTTTCTACCGAGCGACGCATCCCTGACGGGATGCAAACGATATCAGACATAATGTTGAGCATACATATAATTTTTTATTGATTATTAATATTCGTTTCCAACTCTAACAGGGTTTTGAACCCTGTTAGAGTTACACACCCGATGTAATTCCTACCCGAATCCTGCAATCCGTTAGGATTGCATCGCTCGGTAGAAAGGTTATCCGCCCACAGGACGCATTCCGTAAGGAATGCAACCAACAACGGGAAATATTTTCTACCGAGCGACGCATCCCTGACGGGATGCAAACAATATTAGATATAATGTTGAGCATACATGTAATTTTTTATTGATCATTAATATTCGTTTCCAACTCTAACAGGGTTTTGAACCCTGTTAGAGTTAAATTCCCTCATATTTTAGAACCGAAAGAAATTCCGGGCATTGTAATAACTCACGTTTTCAACGATTTTTGCCAGAAAATCAAACTCCGAAGCAGGCAACAGACCGTTTTCCACATCCGTGCCGATTAAATTGCACAGGATTCGACGGAAATATTCATGACGCGGATAAGACAG
>JAITMT010000310.1 GCA_031277235.1 Tannerella sp. | reverse complement strand
TTTTTTTATGGTTTCGATTTCAATACCATAAAATTCTTCAGAAGGTGGATTTCGCATTACGGTTACCTCGCCGGTTATTTCAATATCTCCTTCATAATCAAGGAAATATTCGACGTCTTTCATGATGAATGACGATTTACCGCAAACAAGATAAGAATCAAGAAATATGTAATATTCACCCGTATCAGTTGCCAAACCGGCAAACGTACAGGGCACGGGTGGGAAATCTGGTGGTGCAGGTGGATTGGGCATACCGACAAATTTACCGACCAGTAAAGCTTTCAACGCTTCTACGTCGGCGCTTACCTTCGTAAGATCTGCGTTTTCAAAAAAAGGTATTGTCCTTTTTAGCCTGTTGTATTTCCTTATACAACGCTGTTTCTTGTCCGAACGCCGTAAAAAAGGACAAGATAAATATTAAAAATAACACTGATATTTTTTCATAACCAATAACTATTTTATTTTAATAAATTTTTTTTCCCAATTATAAACCGTTGTCAAGTCGTCTTCTTCGCTTCCGACTGTCGTAGTAACACTTATAATACTCATAGTTTTTTCATCTAAAGATGCCCTGCAATAATAACCAAATACCATATCATCAACGTGAATGTCAAGATTAGAAACGGGGTATTGGGGCGGATCCGAACCGGACGGCACATTAGGTGAAGAAAACCAGTAAAGATATTCACCCGACCAGATATCATCAAATACACCTGATTGAGGAAGCCAGGGACCTGTAACAACTAATGTATCATTTTCCTGAAAATCGAAAATAATATTTTCTTTTGAATAATCGAAAGTTTCAGGTTGTGAGTAATTTACAGTGAATGAAACTAATTTCCATCGGCCAATGATATGATCGCTATACCGACTTTCTTCTGAACTTGAAGAACAGTCAGAGCACAGAAACACATAAAAAACCGGTAACAGGAATGTATGGAACAATTTAGCAAGCGTATTCATTGCCTTACTTTTTATTTCGTCAAAATCATCCGTTTCGTATCCACTTCCTGCCCGTCCGCAATAAGCGCATAGAGATACATGCTTTTTCATAATTCATACGGTTTATAAAGTAAATATTTTTTCTTGCTGTCATAATACAATCTTAACTCATCCTCTTTTAGAGAAAAAGATTGAACTTTAAATAAGGCTGCAAGATAAATTTTTCCATCATGGGTTTCACCGGCTTCTGTTAAAGTTATGTAACCGATAAAATTGAAGTCACCCGTTTCATAGTTATATATATAGGATCCACCTAAATAATTGAAAGAAGAATATCCTACATAAGTGCTGTTCGATTTAAACCTAAATGTATAACATTTATTGTAGCCTTTTGGCTCAAGTTCCTGTAAGTTAACTGTTTGTGCATCAACAATACCTGACAATTTCCATTCGGTACTATCCAAAGGATTTGAATCCGCAATTTGTCCCGCCGATTGATTGATTGCAACCGTTTTTACCAAACTGCCCGAAGTGATTATTACCGTTGCGCTTCTTGGCGTGAAATCTGTGTTTTCGGCAACCCCAACGGTAACAACTCCATCATTGGCGCCTGAAACATTGGTCAGCGTATATCCCCAGTCATGTACGGCGCCTTCCAGAACGGCAGTCCATTCACTGTTACAATTCACTGTAATGAAATATGTTCCTCCTTTTGCCGTTACAGACACGGGCGTTTCATCAACTGTTAAAAACAGACCTTCCCTGTTTTCACAGGAAGAAAAACTTCCTGCCAAAATCAATAAAACGGCTGTGAGTTGTAAAATATTTGTTTTCATTTTAACCCTCCTATTTCGTCAAAATCATCCGTTTCGTATCCACTTCCTGCCCGTCCGCAATCAGCGCATAGAGATACATGCCGGCAGCCAGTTCGGAGGCATAAATCAATTTCTTCATGTCTAAACATTTTTTAATGTTAATAAATTGCTACAAATTTACAACATTTTTTTCATAAAACAAAAAAATACGATTTTTTTTATACAACTTCCTGGCTGTTACGTATATAAAATTAAAAAACAGCAACGGATTGACAGATATCGAGAACAAGGTTTTCATCCTTAATTTGCACTTCAGCCAGCGAGCATTGGCGGTTTGGCGGAAGCGCAGTTGCGGTATGAATTAACAAATAAAAGAATGCGCCGAAGGATTGCCATTGGACGATGAATTTTCCAAATACAATTCAGAAATGGCTGTCTTGATACGCCAAGGACAGCGTGGAGAAAACCTGAAACAGATTCCCGGAAATTCGAGATACGTCCGGAGACAGGAGTCAACCATGAACTGCCTGTAAGGCATCAACGGCATATCGCATATTATCCTTTTTAGTCCCGATGGTACAATTTTTGCTCGCGGACTGTGGGGAGACGAAAGCAAAAGTTGCAGAAGTAGCCGGAGCGAACCCTGTTCCGAAAAAAAAACATCCACTCACATGCGGAAAAAAATTCCCGTGTTGCGAGTGGATTTTTCTTTGAATGGAGGACACCTGTTATCTTTCTTTCATTGTAATAAACGGCTTCTTTTCGCCGACATTTTTGTATGCCGGGCGGATAATCCGTTTGCTGGCGAAGTTCAATTCCTCGATGCGGTGCGCCGACCAGCCCACGATACGCGACGCGGCGAAGAGTGGAGTGTAAACTTCACGCGGCAGCCCAATCGCATTATAGACAAATCCCGAATAGAAATCCACATTGGTACATACGTCCTGAACGTCCCTCTTTTTGAAAGTCATAAACGCCTTGATAGCCCGTTCGTCAATTAACTCCATGAAAGCGAACTCTTTCTGCAAGCCTTTTTCTTCGGCAAGTTGGCGAGCCATGTCTTTCAGCAGCAGGGCGCGCGGGTCGGAAAGCGTATAGACAGGATGTCCCATACCGAAAATCAGTCCGGACTGGTTGTACGCCTCCTTGTGCAGGATTTTGCTCAGATAGGCGTCTATTTCCTTGGCGTCCTTCCAGTTTTTAATGACTTCTTTCAAATGATCTACCATGTTCATTACCTGCACATTGGCGCCTCCGTGCAACGGACCTTTCAGCGAGCCGATGCCTGCCGCGATGGAAGAATAGGTGTCGGTTTCCGACGAACTGGTTACGCGCACCGTAAACGTGGAGTTGTTTCCTCCGCCGTGTTCGGCATGCAACATCAGGGCTAAATCCAGAATTTTCACGTCCAGTTCCGTGTATCTGTCCGCTCCCTTCATCATGAACAGGAAGTTTTCGGCGATGGACGTGTTTTCTTTCGGATGGCGGATGGTCAGCGATTTCCCGTACTGACTGTGCCGCAAAACGTTGTAGGCGTATGCAATAATCGTCGGAAATTTCGCAATCAGTTCGATGGACTGGCGAATCAGGTTATCGCGCGAAATATCGTCGGGATGCGGGTCATACGTGTACATTTCCAGCACGGTACGTGCCAGAATATTCATAATATCCTGACCTTCAAGATCGAGGATATGCATCTTTGCCTTATGTGCCAGGGGCATCTTTTCGTTCAAAACGGATGAAAAAGTGGACAGTTCATCCTTGTCGGGCAGATACCCCGACAGCAGCAGGAAAGCCGTTTCTTCAAATCCGAGCCGGTTTTCCGCCTGAAGCCCATGCACCAAATCCTCCACATCAATGCCGCGGTAATACAGTTTCCCGGGAACTGCCTTCAAGGTTCCTTCCGGTTGACGTTCATACCCGACAACATCTCCAATTCTGGTCAGTCCGACCAGAACGCCGGAGTGGTCATCATTCCGTAAACCACGTTTCACATTGTACTGCGTAAACAGATCTTTGTCAATGCGACTGGTGGTCTTAATCGTTTCCGATAGTTTGTAAATCAAATAATCCTTATCCATAGTATTATTATATATTAAATTATTAAAATTCTTGCTGCTTTTTGCATTCAGGGCGCTCCCTGCCTTGAACCATGCAATCTGGGCTTCGTTATAGGTATGCGTGGCTTCGATCTGTTCCACCGTCCCGTCGGAATGATGCAATTCGACCGTTAAGTTTTTGTCCGGCTTAAATTCCGTCAAGCCTAATATGCTGATTTTGTCGTCTTCCCGTATTTTGTCGTAGTCGGATTTGTCGGCAAAAGTCAGCGCCAGCATCCCCTGTTTTTTCAGGTTTGTTTCATGAATCCGGGCAAACGATTTCACCAGAATCGCTTTCACATTCAGAAAACGGGGTTCCATCGCGGCATGTTCGCGCGACGAGCCTTCGCCGTAATTTTCTTCCGCAACGACAACGGAACCAATCTGTTGCGCCTTATATTTACGCGCCAGCGCCGACACGGCGATATATTCGCCCGTAGCCGGATCGAGTACGGCATTTGTCCTGTCATTGAAGGCATTAACCGCTCCCATCAGCATGTTGTCGGAAATATTGTCCAGATGACCGCGGAAACGCAACCACGGTCCTGCCATCGAAATATGGTCGGTGGTGCATTTTCCCTTCGCCTTGAG
>JAITMT010000516.1 GCA_031277235.1 Tannerella sp. | reverse complement strand
TCGGCAACATCGGGCGTAGCGCCGTACAAAACAACCGGCAACCGCGAAGCGCCAAGCAATTCAATCGCCGCCTCATCGGCAGACTTCCCAAACGGCATAAATAAATCGTTAAAAATCATATCCTTACTTTGACAATTTTCTGCAAAAGTAGTGCAAAAATCTTATTTCGGCAAGAATTTATGAAAATTGAACTGAATTGAACTGATTCAGTAAAAGAATAAATTATAAGACTACTCAATGTTAAATATAAAATCCGTAAGGACATGCTGTCCGGAAAAATATTACAGAACTTGCCGCCCTGTCTCCGAAGATAATAATAATTTTCTGTCATTGTATCATTTAAAATTGAAAAACAGGCATGCTCAACATTGTACCTAAGATTGTCGACATCCCATCGCTCGGTAGAAAATGTTGTCCGTGTGTGGTCGCATTCCGTACGGAATGCGTCCTGTGGGTTCTTTACCTTTCTACCGAGCGACACAATCCTAACGGATTGCTAAATTTCGGATAATATTCATTATAAATTATGGCTACAGAAGGTAAAACAATGTATTATTCCCAAACCAGCGAAACCCCGGAAAATACGCCTTCAGCCTCGCCGCGCACCTGCAAGCCAACCAGCGCCGGTCTGTCCCACTGCGGAAGTTCGTTCAACATGATAACCTGTCCGACGGGCTGAAAATCATTGTCTTTCAGGATTCCGAACCGGCAATATTGTCCGAACTGCGTTTTCAGGCAGAGCGACAGCGGATAGGACTCGACGGGTCGGGACGCCAATACCGTGCGGACGCCCTGTTTGACCTGCCACAATTCGATGTTTCCGTTTTCGACGGACAGACCGATTCCGTTTTCGCTCGTGCCGTAAATGCAGACGCCTGCCGAGCCGTTATTGCTTTCGGGAAGTTCGGCGACGAATGTATAGTTCGCTTTTTGGGGTCGCAAGCCCAGAAAACTGCCCATGGGCGTGTCGTTTCCCCGGAGGATTAACCTGTTTCCGGCACAGGTGGCTGACGGTTTGGGCTGGGATACGTCCCACGTCCATTCCTTGCGCAGTCCGGAAGCCGAAAATGGATCGGTAAAAGCGGGTAACGGCTGCTGTACGGTGGTTGAAACGGGCGTTTCCGCCTGCAAACTCGGCGTTTTGCCGTAACGGAACGAGAGCCAGCCGGTGGCTTTGTCCCAAACGATTTCGTCCAGCATTCCCTGCCTGCCGAGATAGACGTCCACCGCCGCGTCGTAGGCATGATACAGGTAAAAATAGCGGTTGTCGGGAGTCTCGACCAATGTACCGTGTCCCGGACAGCGGAAACGGTCGTCGCCGTACATGAGCGGATTTCCGGCGTATTTTTCCCAGGGTCCCTCAATAGAGTGGGCGCGGGCTACGCCGATCTGGTAATTGCAGTTGCGTCCGCAGCAGGCATTGCCCGAATACAACATATAGATGTATCCGTCGTGCTCGAACAGGCATTGTCCTTCGATTCCGCCGGCTTCCCAGTTCTCGCGGTCGGCAACGAGCAACGTAAACGCCTCGCCTGCAAGTTTCAGACCGTCTTCCGACAGTTTCGCGCCCAGGATTTCGATGGTCTTGCCTCTGTCCAGACCGTAGGCTTTCCACGTGATGTAGCGTTCGCCGTTGCTTTCGACGACGAAGGCGTCAATGGCTTCGTTCGTCCACTCCACAATCACGCCGCGGTCGGTAAATCCTTCGCGGATATTGCGAGTTGTGGCTACTCCAATGAAGGATTTGCGGTCGCTTTTCCGCCGGGCGGTGTAGTAAACGAAATACGTGCCGTCATGATAATACAACTCCGGCGCCCAGTAACTTCCCATCGTCCACGACGGCATGTCTTTGAACAGTCCGCCGAGATATTGCCAGTTCACCAGGTCTTTCGATTCGTAGAGCCTGTAGGGAGGCGCCCATTCCGAAGAAGTGGCGGCTGCAAAATAAGTATCGCCGACGCGAATAACGCTCGGGTCGGGAAAGTCGCCCGCAATAACGGGATTGCGGTATGTTTGCTGGGCTGATAGCGAGATGGAAACGTATATCCATATCAATAGGAAACGGTAGATTTTCATGTTTGACAGTCATTTTAGAAGAAAGTAACTTTCACCAGCACCGGATTATCCTCCTCGTCGAGCGTTTGCAGGAGTTCTTTCAATTCGCCTTTTATTCTTCCGGCTTTATCCAACTCGAACAGCATCGGAACGTCCAGGGTGTAAACGCCGGTATTTTCGGGGGTTATTGCCATATCAAACGAAACGCCTCCCATATCCTTATTATACAGACTGCATTCGTTCAATTGTCCCGTCTCGAAATCATAGACAAGACTGGACGTCGGGAACGACTGCGAGCGCTTGACCATCTCGAAGTCAAATACGGCTTTCGCCAGAAAAATATATTTATCCGTAACAAGTTCGTTGGACAATACGGTTTTGGGATCGCTGCTTTGCACCGAAGGCTTGCGCACAATCACCGGTTGCAGTTCCTTTTGGGGCGTCAAGCGGTAAATCGTGTCGGAAGACCAGTCGGAAATCAGGAAATTCTTTCCATACGAACGGTTATTGGTTATGGATAACATGATGGGCTGCGTTGCCTTTTGTCCGTTCACTTCAACCTCGACGTTAAATCTGTTTGAAACCCTGACGGGCAGATGAATGTCCACCGTATCAAGAACGCTTCCATCCTTTTTGGAGATAAGCAGATAGGGAGTTTTGGAATATTTTTCATAACTAAGCCCGAATTCATCGTACACAAGCAGTGTTTCATCATCGAAACTGTACACGTCGCGCGGCGCATAATCGGGCGGAAACGGCAGCGAGCGCTTGAATTGTCCGTCCTCGGAATATACCAGAAATTTAGGCTCGGCGACATATCTGTTGGATACAAATATTTCCCTTGCCTTCTCATCAAAAGCGACGGCGGACAGATTCGTATATTCCGTTCCGCTTTGCCCTTTGCGGTTGAAACTGAATTTCGACTTGCCCTTACCGTCAAAAACGAAGATATCGCCTTGCCGGAAATCGGTAACAATGATATAGTTATCCGACACGTAAACTGTTTGCGAACGACCTACGAGCGTGCTGTCATTCGTCTCCAGCGGAATGTATTCGACTTTGGCGATGTCCTGTAAAAACATCTCCCTTTCGGGATAATTTTGGGAAATATCAATCTCCGCCATCTTTCCCGCTTCCTGTTTGCTGTTGCCCGTCTTGCACTGCGTCAACAGCAATAATACGGCTAAAAAAAATACTGTTTTTTTCATGTTGCTACTATTTTTTATGTTAATTGCTATGTTTATCTACTGCACTTTTCGTTGTATCTCATCTCATAAACCGACGCCAAAGATACGACATTTTTAATTGATAATTGACAATTGATAATTGATAATGAAAAGCAAAGTCTGTTTTTCCGTTTATTCAATTCTTAATTTGAAGATTTGAAAATTTGAAGATTGCGCCTCAGTCCCTCTCAACCTCTCCCCTAACCCCTCCCCACAAGGGAGGGGAACAGGAAGAGAGGGGTGAGTTCCCCTCCTTTGGAGGGGTTAGGGGAGGCTTTCTCCCGTGTACCCCCAATCGCTTCGCTTCATTGGGGGTTATTCATGTTCATCTCCTTGCGGAGATGCTTTCGCGCGTCCGAATGTCCTGAAAGGACGGATTTTCATAACCGCAGGCAAGCGCAGCGTTGCCTGCGGACGCCAATCTTCAAATTTTCAAATCTTCAAATCCTCAAATTCTCAAATCCGCGTCAGCGCAATTTTCAAATCCGCGCCAACGCAATCCTCCAAATTCGCGCCCGCACGACATTTTTTGCAAAAAAAGTTGCATTTTCTTTTTTTTATTCAAAAAAGGTGTTTATCTTTGCCCCAAAATTATTGATTTTTAACTAACGGTATCTTAAAAATGGGTTCGTTTTTTGCAGACACAATGACTACATGCGCAGCAACAATTTTCTTGTTGTCGGGTATTTTTTTATTGATTTTCAGCGGGAAATATTTGGCGGTTTCACATATTTTATTAAACACACACACTTCCCAACAGTCGCCCGCCCGCCCACTCTTCTGCTTAAAAAGCGCAAAGGTAAGTATTATTTACATATTTCAAAATATTTTTCCTGTTTTTTTAGTCCCGTTTATTCTGCCGGTACGGATTTGCTATCCGTGACGGTCATGCCGTTTGACGCACCGGTTGCAAACCGGCGCGAGCGGTCTCAATCTTCAAATCTTCAAATTTTCAAATCTTCAAATAGCGGTCTCAATCTTCAAATCCTCGAATTTTCAAATCCTCAAATATATGAATACCTTACACAACATTAAATGTTATCTCTACGATAACGTATTGACGGAAAACCCGAACGACTACATCGCAAGGGTCAGTTCGGAACGCTCGCTAACGGTGCAGGACGTTTGCACGTCGGCGGTAACGCGCGGAGGAGCCGATATTTCGGCAGCGGCTATGGAACATGCCGTGAACCTCTTTTTCAAGGAAATGGCGTACAACCTGTGCGACGGATTTTCGGTGAACACGGGCTGGTTCATGGCAAGTGCGCATGTCCGCGGCGTGTTCGAAAGCCCCGAAGAAACGTTCGACAAGGGGAAGCACACCCTTTCGTTCGACTTCACGCAAGGCTCGCTGCTGCGCAGGGAACTCGAAGCCGTTACGGTCGAGATTCTCGGTATTGCCGACTCGGCGCTCAGCATCGCGCAGGTGACGGACGTGAAGACGGGAAGCGTCAACGACCTGCTCACCCCCAACCGCAACCTGAAAATTGCGGGCAGCAAACTCAAAATTGCAGGCGACAACCCCGCCAACGGCGTATATTTCGTCAATGCGGCGGGACGCATCAAGGTGGACGCCACGGACATTGTGACCAACAATCCGTCGGAACTCATTATCGTGATACCCGCACTCCCGCCCGGCGCACTCTACCAACTGGAAGTAACGACGCAATATGGCGGCAATACGAAACAACTCCTCAAGGAACCGCGTACGGCAGTGTTTAACAGGGATTTGACCGTGGGCTGACAACGGAGACGTATAAGCGCGTATATGACATCCGTATACGTGTTTATACGACCGGCGTATAAGCGTTTATACGATGGACAGATATGTACAATAATAATATATGCAATAAAAAATATACGGACATGAAAAAACTATTCTTATCTCTATGGATGATTGCATCGCTGAATGCAATGAATGTGCAGGGTGCAGGCAACGAGCCTAAAATCAAGGTAACTTCCGTCAATATCGTCAACGACCAGGGCGAAACGATAAAATATAAAGGTCAGCAGATCTCTCGCGTTCTTGCGACCTTTAAGGTCAGTACCGAAATACAGGTTTTGTCCCCGACAAGGTTGAAATGCTCTTTATACATGATGAAGCAGGATTTTAACCGTAGCGGAACAAAAGGATACATGCAAGCATTGTACGAACCTCCGGGAAGTTTTCATATTCCGCCATTGACCGATTTGATGCATCTGGAAAAAATCTACGAATTTCCGGTTGTTGCCGTAACGGCAAATGACAAGTCTCTTGAATGGGACTGGGACGGTTATACGCAGGAAATCGGAGGAAAACGGTATCCGGTTAGAGACGTGATAGCCGTAGTATTGGAAGACGCCGATACGGGAGAGTTATTTTTGCGCGATAATCCCGATTGGGGTAAAAAAGCAATTGATTTCAGTTATGTAAGCCGTTATGGTCCTCATTATAATAGAAGTTTCGTTCATGGCATTGCCAAAGCCAATCAAAATTCCATTTCGATAAATGTTTTCTTTGCCAGCGAACTTCCTGCAAAAAATGCTACTGTAATTTTAGAAACAAACGGTTGCTATTATGGCGCCTTATCAGCCGAAGTTGTCAATAAAGGAGGCAAGGCTGTTGCGGAAGATATGCATCGAAGAAATAACGAAAGCGCTGCAGTTATCGGATACAAGGAACTGGGTCCCATTGAGGGAGGTGGCAAAATCAATGATTTTACGTGGGAAGTTACGGATATGGACGGAAAACTGTTTATCCCCCGGGATGAGGCGCTTTCCTATACTTTAAGAGTAGTTCTTGAAGGTGAAAACGGCACACTTAATAACGGTTTGAACGAAGGAGAGATATGTGGCAGTGACTTACCGTTAATTCCCATGCCTAAGGCTTACCAGAACAGGGAACCGAATGAAGGTGCTCCGTATCATGTGGAAGTTCCCGGAACATTAGCCGCTTTGTTGGGAAACAAAATCAACACCATAACCGAGTTGAGCCTTAGCGGTTCCATCAATGGATACGATATTGAAACAATTGGCAATATGAAGCAACTGGAAGTGCTGGATATGGCAAGAGTAGATATCGTGGAAGGCGGAGACCCCTATTCACAATATTATTCAGTTTCCGATCAGTTTGATGGTGCCTGGGGTATTTTTGGCGGATTTCCTTTGTCGTCCGTTACATTGCCCAACAATGCAGATTACGTAAATCCATCTGTTTTTGGGGGCTGCGACAATCTGAAAACAATCACACTGGGAATTAATACCCAATTTTTTGATTTATTTTCTTTAAGCGCCTTAGAGGAATTTATCGTTCCCGGGAAAAGTAACTACTTTTCGTCCGTTGACGGTGTTTTGTTTAATAAAGGCAGTTCTCCCATTTGGGGTCTTTTGTTCATGTATAACGAAGGTCAAACAACATTAATATGCTATCCCGGAGGAAAATCCGGGGAATCTTATACCATACCGGAGGGAACAGCAATTATTGGCTGGAGTGCATTTTGGGATAATCCAGGATTGAAGCATCTTGTAATTCCCAAAAGTGTGACAATGGTCTTAAATCCTTTCAATTCTTCATTAATTGATATTTACTGTCACAATCCGGTACCGCCTAAAGCTTACTATTTTGATGAGACGCTCACAAGCACCTGCATACTCTACGTCCCCAAAGGCTCCAAAGCCGCATACGCCGCTGCCGAGGGATGGAAAGATTTCAGGAATATCGTTGAAATGTCGCCGGTTGCCGTTGAGGAGATATCCCAAAGCGATATTTCGATACGCGCAATACCCGGCGGGATAGCCGTCGAGTCGGACGAATCGGTTTCCGTCGCCGTCTATTCGGTTCTGGGGCAGGCGGTTTATGAATCCAACGTGCAGGGCAACAGGCAAATCGGTTTGAGCAGGGGCGTCTATGTGGTCAAAGCCGGTCGGACGGTGAAAAAGGTTGTTGTAAATTGATTTTGATGTTTAGTTGTTTAGTCGTTTAGATGTTTAGTTGTTTAGATGTTCAAACCGTCAAATCTTCAATCGCCCCGCCGGCACAGAACACCGGGTTTTCCCGCTGGCGCGGATTTGCAATCCGTGCCATTCGACGCACCGATTACAAATCGGCGCGAGCGGCAATCTTCAAATTTTCAAATAATCAATTAATCTCATAGATATGTTACACAAGAACTCATTACTCAAAACAGGCTTGGTTGTGTGCCTGTGTGCATTGGCAGGACTGGCGAACGCACAAAACATCAACATTCCCGACCCCGACTTCAAGGCGGCGCTCGTTGCCGCGGGAGTTGATAACAGCCCCACCGACGGAGAAATATCGCAAACGGAAGCGGATGCGGTTACTTCCCTGGATGTATCCAACAAAAGTATCGCTGATTTGACGGGGATAGAGGCGTTTACCAATTTGCAGACTTTAGTTTGTAGAGACAATCAATTGAACACATTGAACGTTTCACAAAACAGCAGTTTACAAACATTAGATTGTGGTTTCAATCAACTGACCGCACTGGACGTTTCGAGTAACCCCAATTTGTTTTTTCTACAATTTGATATGAATCAACTAACCACATTAGATGTTTCAAACAACAGCGATTTGCAGATATTAAACTGTAATTATAATCAACTAACCACATTAGATGTTTCGGACAACAGCGATTTACAAGATTTAGGTTGTACAGGCAATCAACTGACTACGCTGGACATTTCGGATAACGGCAATTTACTAAATTTATATTGCAGTAGCAATCAACTGACCGGATTGGACGTTTCAAATAACCCCGCTTTGCAAAATTTTAATTGTGGCGGCAACCAGTTGACAACGCTGGATGTTTCGGATAATCCTGCTTTAGTAACTTTGGATTGTTGGGGAAATCAACTGACCACTTTGGACGTTTCAAATAACGGCAGTTTGATGAGTTTAAATGCTTTTGGCAATCAACTGACCTCCATTATGATGGCAAACGGAAGTAACGAAGGTTACATTGATTTCGCCAACAACCCCGCCCTCGCCACAGTCTGTTGTGACCCGGGACAAGAGGCAGCAGATGTGCAGGCGCATATAACGGGTCTGGGCTATACCAACTGCGAGGTAAGATCCGACTGCAGCCTGGACGGGAACGGATGCGTAATCATCAACTTTGCCGCCACTTCCGCCGCCTTCAAAACGGCGTTGCTGGGAATTGCGGGACTTGACGCCAACGGCGACAATGAAATATCCCTGTGCGAAGCGGAAGCGGTTACTACCTTAGATGTATCGAACAAAAATATCGCTTCCATGCCGGAGATTAAATATTTCAGCAACTTGACATGGTTAAGTTGTTCTGACAATCAATTGACTGCATTGGACATTTCGCAAAATATCAAGATGCAAGATTTCTATTGTTATAATAATGACCTGAGTGTACTGGATGTTTCACAAAATGCCGATTTGCGAAATTTGAATTGTTCTAACAATGACTTGACTGTATTGGACGTTTCCAATAACAGCAACTTGGCAACTTTATATTGTAGTTTCAATCAATTGACTACATTGGATGCTTCACAAAAAAGCAATTTGCAATATTTGGAATGTTGGAACAATGAACTGATAACATTGGAAGTTTCAAATGACGTTAATTTACAGGGTTTATATTGTCATAACAATCACTTAAGCACATTAGATGTGTCGCAAAACATCAATCTAATAGATTTGAATTGTTCTAATAATCAACTGACTGAATTAAACGTTATGCAAAACGCAAGTTTGCTGACTTTGAACTGCGCCAACAACCAACTGACCACCATCCTGATGAAAAACGGAAGTAATGAAACGTTGGATTGCAGCGGTAACCCCGATCTTGCCTACGTCTGCTGCGACGCAAGCCAGGAACCAACTATAAAGCCGTATGTTACGGGCTTGTATCCCGACTGCGACGTCTCCGACTGCGACGCAGACGGGTGCAAAATCATCGCCTTTAATGACCCCAACTTTGAGGCAGCTGTACTGGCAAACTTTGGAATTGACGCTAACGGCGACTATAAAATATCCGTATGCGAAGCGGAGATGGCTTACTGGCTGGACGTATCCGGTCAAAATATCTCCGATATGACGGGGATCAGTTATTTTATCAATTTGCCGTATCTGTTCTGTTATAACAATCAACTGACTGCGCTGGATCTTTCTCAAAATGTCAATTTGGAACAATTGTATTGTTATGACAATCAACTGACCACGCTGGATCTCCCGCAAAATGGCAGTTTACAGGATGTATATTGTTATAACAATCAACTGACTGCATTGGACGTTACCGGAAACAGCGATTTGCAACAATTGGAATGTTATAACAATCTATTAACCTCGCTGGACGTTTCGGACGCCGTCAATTTGCAAAATTTAAGTTGTAGTGAAAATCGATTGCTTGCATTGGATGTTGAGAACAATACCGCTTTGATTCAGTTATTTTGCAGTGATAACGAACTGACCGCATTGGACGTTTCGAAAAACGGCAGTTTGCAAATGTTGTGGTGCAGCGACAATCAACTGACCACGCTGGACGTTTCGCAAAACAAGGATTTACAAATGCTGTATGCTGCCACCAATCAACTGTCCACGCTGGTAGTTGCAGGCGCAGACAATTTGACATATATAAATTGTGCAGAGAATCAACTGACCGCATTGGACGTTTCGCAAAACAGCGCCTTGCAGATTCTGGAATGTAATGACAACAAACTGGCTGCGCTGGATGTCTCACTAAACAGCAATTTGCAGGCTTTGAATTGCTTTGACAATCAACTGACCTCACTGGACGTTTCGAATAACTCCGGCTTGCAATCCCTGTATTGCCAGAACAATCAACTGACCGAAATATTGATGAAGAACGGAATTGATGAACCCTGGTATGATTTCTCCGGCAATCCCGATCTCGCTTTTGTATGTTGCGATGCAACTCAGTTGACAGCCATAGAGACGTATGTAAAGACCATGCTAGGCTTGACTTTGGCAGAGGTAATCGTGTGCGACGTCGCCCAGACCATTCTCGTTCCCTTTGGCTCCAACATCACCAAAACCTATGGTGATGCGCCGTTCGATCCGGGCGCCACGGCTTCTTCGAACTTGCCCGTTACCTATGCTTCGGCAGATCTGACCATTGCCTCCGTTGACGGTTCGGGAAATATCGTCATCCACAAGGCGGGCACGGTCGTCATCACGGTTTCGCAGGCGGGAGACGCCACCTACACACCCGCGCCGGACGTAACGTTCACGCTGACCGTGCAGAAAGCCACGCTCGTGCTGACGTTCGCAGACGACACGAAAACCTACACGGGCAACAATATCACCATCACCCCGGCAACGCTCGCGGGCGCAGTCGGAGGCGCAACCTTCCCGATAACCTATTCGTACAAGGCTCCGGACGGAACGGTAACGTCAAGCGCCAGGGATGCAGGCATCTACACCGTTACCGCCACCGTAACAGGCGACACGAACCATAACGGAGCCACCGCTACCGCCACGCTGACCGTCGCACAGGCAGCCGGCGACTTCGGCGATCCGGACGAAATCAGCGTGGGCTATCCCTCGCGCCTGACACTGTCCGACCTGCCGCTCCCGCCGGGCTACACCTGGGATTACCCGGATACCGAAATATTCCCCGGCGACGGGCAGCAGTTCCCCGCCACCTATACCGACCCGAGCGGCAACTACGCTCCGGTAAAGGGATTCATCACCGTGAACGTGCAGAAGCCGGTCATCCCGATTCCGCAACGCTATGTGGACTTGATGACAATCCCCGCCGGCGTAACGGTGAACTGGGTGAAGGTCAACGGCGACCAGGCGGTACACAACGTCGGTCGCAACTATGTGCAGGGGCATGAAGACTTCGAGTTCAACGCCACGTATGCAGGCGGCGAACCTTTTGTCGTGAAGGCTTACGGCGATTACTCGAAGGAAACGGTACGCCTCTATCCGACACGGGCGGAAAACGGTTCGTTCACGTATCTCATCCGCCAGGTAACCGAGCCGTGGACGGTAACGTTCGTAACCACGGAAATCGAAAGCCAGATAACGGGTACGGAAACCGTCGCGGGCATAAGCGTCAGCACATATAATAATGTACTGACCGTTACGAGCGACCGCACCGCAACCGCCGACATCTACACGATGCTCGGAACGTTGTACAGGCGTCTGACGGTAACAGAAGGCACGACGCGAGAAATCCTTCCGGGAGGCGTCTATGTGATTGTCATC
>JAITMT010000102.1 GCA_031277235.1 Tannerella sp. | reverse complement strand
CAGTTTGGGCTGTCGGTTTTAGGGGATTGTATAAATTCAATGATGATAGGTTGACAGTCGTGTTAGAATATCCTTTCTTTAACAATGAATCGAATGATATCCAACTTTTAACAGATTCGGAACGCAATCTGCTTATCCGTACTGTTTCAGGTCTATACAGGTATAGTAAAGGGGCACTGGAAGTAATTACCGATCAACTCATGGCGTCGAATGATTTATTTGTGGACAAAGAGGGCAATATCTGGGTGGCGGCGTCCAACGGATTGTATAACTATTACAAGTTAAATTTCAAAAATTATACATTGTCGAAGGAAGGAAATATGGTTCATTCAATCGTAGTAGACAAGCAAAACAAAGTCTGGATGTCTACATTGGACGGTGAGATTATCCGTATTGAAAATAGTAAAGCAATAAATATCAGATTTCCCGCTTTTCCGACCGAATATTCATATTTCGATAAAGGTTCTATTGCAAAGGATAATCTGATATACCTGACCGGAGGTCTTGGAGTTCTTCAATACGATTGCGAGAAGGATAAATTTCAATGGCTTCCTGATTTACCTCCCAAGAATTTACCGCTTAGTAATATAACGGACATAGCCATTTTGCCGAATAGTAATCTGGTTATCAGAAGTACAACATTTTCCTTGATATATCACCCTAAGGAAGGAATAAAACGCATCTATAAAGCTGACGAACTGAAACAAATGATTATTTCTTCCTTTGTGGATAAAGAGGGAAATATCCTTTATTATCATAATTAGTATATAAAGAAAGATGATCAAAAAAACTGAAAATCATCTTAGTAACGTGTAAAAAATAACTTGTCTTTTTTGAAATATCACATGTTAAATATCACATGTTTGCAATATTAAAAAGAACATTTTATTTTTTACATATTACTTAATATTTTTTTATTATTGATTTTTTTAAAAATTGAAGTATTTTTCTAAAAATATATTGTACCTTTGCACGAAATTTTCTGAGTAAAAATTATTAAAATTTAATTTTATGAACAAAAAAAATTATTTAACGAAAAAAGTAAAGCCCTTGTCAACGTTTGCTTTCCAAATTTTAGGAAAAGGAGAAATGCGTTATATTACCGGAGGCCAAATAGGAGGCAGTAAAGTAGGCAAAGAAGTTGGAAAGGTTGTAGGTAAATAGTAATTGAAAATAATGTTGAAAAAGCATTAATCTATTATCATTGCAATTGAAAAAGTCGTCAGTTTTCAGCCGGAAATATTGCTTAGCAAACAGCAACCTCCCACACTTTTTATATGCAAAATTCAATGAGTTCAACTAATAACATACAGTGGGAACAATTCGACACCGACAAACGGACATTGAATTACCGACATAAAAACATCCGTTTCGGCTATATCGGGCTTTCCTATACGGCAACGCAAAACGTGCGTTACCATTATCGCCTGCCCGGTTTTCAGAACGACTGGAGCGAACCGGTTAAGAATCGCGAAGTAACGTTCAACAACCTTCCGCCGGGCAGTTATACGTTTGAGATTTATGCCGATGCGGGCACGGACGAGTCGCGCAGCGAGATGCAGTCGTTTGCGTTCACCATCAAGCCGGCGTTCTGGCAGACGGCTTGGTTTCTCGTTGCCTGCATCGCCTTGCTTGTGCTTTCAAGTGCGGGCATAGCGCTATACATCCAACGCCGCCGCAACAGGGAACTGCTGGAAAAACTCCGCGCCGAGAAGGAACTCAACGAACTGCGCATCAGCAGCATCCGCCTGAAAGCCATCCCGCATTTCAATGCCAATATCCTGGCGGCCATCGAATACTACATTGCCAACCGGACGAAGGAAGAGGTGATGCATATCGTGGGCATATATTCCGACTTCACTTTCCAGACGCTGAGCGAGGTGGACAAAGCCGCCCGCCCGCTGTCCGAAGAGCTGGCTTACGTGAAGATGTATCTCGACCTGGAAAAGATACGTTTCATGGACAAGTTCGACTTCCGCATCGAGGTGGAAAAGGACGTGAACGAAAACGTGCAACTGCCCAACATGATCCTCCATACCTACTGCGAGAACGCCGTCAAGCACGGCCTGATGCCGCTGGCGTCGGGCGGACTGCTGACGGTTCACGTGTCGCAACACGATGAAATCGTTATCGTCAGCGTGGAAGACAACGGTGTGGGACGCACCTACGCCGCACAGAACCGCCAGACCCACAGCTCGAAACAGGGACTCTCCATCCTCAACCGCCAGATAGAAATATACAACCGATTCAACAGCGAGAAAATCAGTCAACACGTCGAAGACCTGACCCGCGACGGCGCCCCCTGCGGCACGCTCTTTACGGTTGAGGTGCCGGAGGAGTACAATTATATCAATTGACAATGGACAATTGATAATTGACAATGAATCTTCAAATCCTCAAATCTTCAAATTCTCAAATCCTCCAATCCTCATTAACGCCGGATGCTCTTTGTGTCAGGAAAAACTGTTTTTCAACTCCTTAACCACATTTTCGGGAACATCCACCTCTATCGCCACTTTGTCGGTTGCCAGTTGAACGGTAGATTTCTTCACGTTGATTTTGCGGATGTATTTTCTGTTGATTATCAAACTTTTGCCGGCACGCATAAACGTCTTGAGAGGCATCCGCTTCTCTATTTCGCCGAGGCGTTCAAAGATGTCTTCCGTTTCACCGTTGTAAATGGTTATGACAGAGTAGTTTCCGTCCGCCTTGATGAACAGGATTTCATCTTCCTTGAGCATCAGGACGCCGCTATAATTCTTGAAATTAAGCAGTTGCTCGTCCCGCATCACCCGCACGAGATTTTGAGCAGACGAATGCGGGTCGCGTTTGTTCTTGAATTTTTCAATCGCTTTTGCCAGCGCTTCGACGCCAACGGGTTTCACAAGATAGTCTATCGCGGCAAGTTTGAAGGCTTTCAGCAGATATTCGGAGTCGGTATAAGCCGTCGTGAAAATAATGCCGGGGCACTGAAAACTGTCGCAACTCAGTTCGGAAATCTGTTCGGAGAGCCAGATACCGTTGTGTTCGGGCATCTGAATATCCAGAAATATCAAATCCGGATGCATTTGCAGGATTTTCACCAGCCCCGTTTCGGTATTCTCACATACGGCAACAATCTCAATATCAGGATGATTGTCTGTCAATTTCCTGACCAGCATCTCGCGCGGATGGAACTCGTCTTCGATGATAATCACTTTCATAACGTTCCTGTTTATTTGATGATTTATTATGTTACAAGGACTTTTTTCTATCAAAAATCCCCCAAAAATAGAGAAAAAATTTCATTTCAGAAAAATTTTAGGAAAAAAATGTTTGTTTTTGTAAATAAAGCCGTAATTTTGCCGTGCAATTGACAAAAAAAAGAACTAAATAATTTATATACATTTATCCTATTAGAACTATGGCAAAAAAAGCGACAACAACGAAGAAGGCAGCCCCTAAAAAGGCGGCAAAACCTGCATCAGCAGCGAAAGCTGTGAAAGCGGCAAACGAATTTTTTCCGGCTATCGGAAAGATAAAATTCGAGGGAACAAAGAGTAAAAATCCGCTGGCATTCC
>JAITMT010000097.1 GCA_031277235.1 Tannerella sp. | reverse complement strand
ATCAAAAAAAACGTAACACGTTTGAGGATACGTGTTACGTTTTTTTCGCATTTTATCGAAAGCGTGAAACGCTGCGTGAACGGAAATCAATGCCTGACAATTATCTGATACATTTCAGGTTTTGCATTAGTACCATCGTAAACATGCAGATAGTAAGTCCCGTCAGGCAGTCCGGATACATCAAACTGAACACTCGTATCACTCTTCGCAACGGCTTGCCTCAATTGAGTGCCCAACTCATCGTAGAGAAGGATATCAAAAGAAGCATTTACACTCCGTGCATCCTCAGCCGATGATTTGGCCGTGACATCGATATGTAGAACATCCGAAACAGGATTGGGATAATATGTCACAAATGAACCGCCTGTGGCATTAATATATAGATATTGCCACGGCCCACAGCAATTATTACAAGCTCGAAGTGACAGACGCGAGGTACCAGGAACGTTAAAATATATATTCACGTAATTCCCGTATTTATAAATGGGATTGGCCGGATCGGATTGCCAATCCCATTCATAATTGCTCGACGACGGATTTGACGAAGCATAGTACGATACAGGCTGACTACTGACGGAAACAGATGCCGGTCCTGATATACTGGAGGAAGGAGGGGGACTGACTACCTTCCCATTAAGAGTTGAAGGTGCGCTGCTACCTAAACCGGGGGCAAGCCAGGGTTCAAGCCGTCTAATGTTTGCAGTCTCTACGCCACCTGACCATGAAACGCTAAATTTGCCGTAAGCAACATTCACTTTAGAAGGATCCTCACAAATAAATTGAGGGACAGTACAATTTCCAGGACCCAATAACTACCCAATTACTTTATGATCGCTGTTAATTAAGGGAGAGCCTGATGAAACGTTTTCCGGTACAGAAAAACCATTAGAAGTTTTATCAAAACTAATATCCCAATAATTACTGTTCATGCATGTTGAATTGGTAGGGGATTTCGAATAGGTAGAAATTTTCTTTATATCACCGTATGGATGATGTATTCCAACTCCTCCTGTACCCGGACTTCCTGTACGATCCCATCCCAGAAAATAAACCGTAATATCAGACCGTAGAACCGGATTACTGTTATATCCGTTTTTTCCGGTAAGATCAAACAAAGCAAAATCAGAAATCGAAACCGCACTATTGGCTATAAGTTGTGCTCCTTGTGTTATTTTTTTCAACGGTTCAACTGTAGCAGTGCAATTGGGAGATTCATAATTCCAGTAAAACGATCAGTGTGTTAAAAAAGGACTATTATTAAGTCCAGCATCATAACCGTCTAAACAATGGCTTGCAGTCAACAATAAAGGACGGCAATCACCTGACGTATTATTGACCAACGAGCCTGTACACCATCTGTTCCCATTGACCAAAATCAAGGCGACCGCGTTTTTCTCATTTTGCCAATTAGCGCCTTCACTGCAATTAATATTTACCTGACATGGAAGAGATTCATCATAACCAAGTTCTATAGCATTTGGTAAAAGAACATATCTGTATCCATGAACAACATAAGCGATTGAAATAATGCCAACTTCCTTTACTTCTTTTGGCAACCAGTATTCCAATGTCACCTGATCACCATATACCAATCCTGTAGCAAATCCTTGTATATCATTCCTGTCTCCATTGTTATTTAAAGATGTAAAAGCTCCGATACTATGTTTTCGGTCATTGCTGTAAATCCAAAATTTTGCTCCTTCGGGCAGATAGAATTTGTCATACAGAAGATTGATAGACAATGCACCTTTGCAGGAGATAACTAACCGCCAAATTTTATCTCCTGCAGGCATAACCGTCCATTCGCCTGAATTATCCAAATTATAATTCACTGCGTGCTTGAAGCCAAAACGGGGTGATCTTCCGTTTGCTTCGTCTTCAATATCTTCCTGTTCGATTTTCTTGATGTCTAATGATGCAAAAGTCTTCACTGACATTTCGCTTGTTCGTAAAGCGGAAACGGTTGTACGGAAACTAACCGGCTGTTCCTGAGTACTGTTCTGGCAATAAATTCCAGACGAAAATACTGAAATAATTGTTAAAAAAATGATCTTTTTCATGTTTTTATAATTTTATAAAGTAAATAATTTTTGTTTCTCAAATAGATTATCAATCCATTGTTCTTAACATCATAAGTAACGACATTGCGTAATAAATCACAATAATAGAAACATGGCTGATTTCCTACACAATCACCTGCCTCTGTACCACATTGTATTTTGATTGGATGAAGACCCAACAAAACCACAAGATTTACATAAGACTTGCCTTGTGCTGTCGTATCTGTATCAAATACAAGCGTATAACAATCATCACAATCCTTTGGCTCAAATTCCTGTAAATCACCAGTCTCATGATCTACCAGCCCCACCAATTTCCATTGAGTTCCGGCTAAGTGGATGGACGTATCAACCTCTGACGGAGTGTTATCCTCCACCGGTTCTTCAAAGTACCCTGTCGGAGTATCAATAACTATACCCGGATGATCTGCCATAAACTGTAAAAAATCGGTTTGCATGCCGACAAAGACTTCCTTAAACAATCCCGTTTCATAAAACAGGTTAGCCATTTGCAACGCATTGCCTTTTGAACTGTTGGTGCAGAACAAGTTGTATGCAATTTCCGATAATGCTATTTTTTGGACAATCTCAACGGAATAGGCGTTGGCCAACTGTTCCAGTTTCGAAAAATCTTCTTCATCTTTCAAAATGACAGTAAATTCCTGAAATATAATCATATCTGTCCACTTCTGACCTGTATTGCAGGAGTAAAAAGGCGCGGCAGTAACGGTACGTCTCAAATAAGGTACCATTCTTTGATAGCTGCCCTCAACGTAAGCCGACTTGACACCGGTATATTTTTCTGCTGACCCGTTGATATCAAAACCCAAAGCTCCAAAGTTCATATCTTCAAAAAACACACCGTAACTTATAATGCCTGCCTGCGCGAGATCTGCTTTCAGTTTTTCCTCATCGGAAGAATGATACATCATAAAAATCATGTCGTCCATCCTCTTGACAGGATATACTTCTGTTGATGTGCGGCATAGGTCGTCATATTCGGCCGGATTGAGACCGAAAAAATCTTCAATGACGATAGTATCCGTCCCGTCAATGATAGGAGTGTCTTTATTTTCGCTGCAACTTGCGAAGATACATATTGACAACCAAACTGTTATCGTCCATTCAATCAAATTTTTCATTCTTTTACTTTTTAGAAATTAATACACAAAATATATTATAAAAACTATAATGTCAATGTTTTATCAACACCTTAAATGTTTCAGCGATTGATGAATTACCACCATTTATATGAAGAAAATATATTCCGTCGGGAATATTGGAGACGTTTAGTTGCACGATGCTTTTTTCGGTTTTTGTTTGGCGTATGATATTCCCTTGCATGTTATATAGCAGAATATGGTAAGTTTTTTGTGTAGGTACGGCATTTTCCAAATTGACAGTGAGCATATCATTTGCCGGGTTAGGATAGATGCTATATGATATATCCTTTTTCAAAGGAATAGAATTGTGCGTTCCTAATGGTACGAGCCAGAGCATATTAGATGACACGTTTTTAAAAAGACCGGTCTCATACAACTCTTTGGCTGTATCCCAAGCATTTTTCTGCGGATTAGGTTGAAGTGTCAGGATATAAAAATGAGATAAATCATTGTATATAATGTCTTGAATTTGATAATCGGCGGCATATTGTTTTAAAACAGGATAATCTTCTTCTGAATATAGCTCTACAATAACTTCGTCCGTATTTGCACATTCGATGTCATGTTCGGCAATCCATACGATGGAGGCAAAAATAACATCTTCCCTTGCATTCCATTTACTGACCAGTTCCAACATATTTTCCTTGTTTGTCGGCTGCAATTCAATCCAAAATAATCTTTCCAACGGATTAATTTGCTCTATATTTAGTATACTTCCTGCAGCTGTATTCTGCAACTCATTTCTGATATCATTTGCATCAAGTTCGTATGATTTAACCAACATTTTTGAATTTGAAAATTCATAACACACTGTTGTGAATCCCGGATGAAAACCGCAAATGTCCTGCCCAATGGCATAAGCAGACATCGTAAATATCAAACTGATAATCATTATTTTTCTCATTCCTCTTTTATTTATTCTTATATGAGTTACGAATCCTTATCTCCAATTCGCTGCAAAAATATAACATATTTTTTTAATATCCGCTATACAAAATTATTGTTTTTGCATTTGACATGAAAAACTGTACTTTTGTACAGTATTAATTCATAAAAACCTTTTCATCTCTTTATTAATTCGTTAGACAATTCGTCAATGATTCTCATTGTATTTTTTTCAGGATATCCAAACGGTGATTCTACTTTGGATAACAGGGCATTAGGACTGATTTTTTCGATGATAATCGCTCTTGCAATGAAATTGGAATATAATGAATGATCACTAAAGATTTCCGGAAACATCAACTTGGCATGATAACCATCCATCAAGTATTGCAGGATTTCCCTGTAGATTTCAACATCATCATTTGTTTGACAATTGCCCAACAGTAATTCCAAATCTGCAAATATATCAATCGGAATGTCAGTATCACTACAAATAGCGGCGATATTTTTGACGATTTCATCGTATCTTTTAAGTAATACTTCAGGAGTGTCTTCTCTTTTGAAAAGTTCATCAAAGCCGTTAAAAGTACTTTTCATATACTCCATGTTGACTCTCCAGTCCGGGCATAGTATATTAAAGTCATAACATTGCACAGCGGAAATCCAGAAATAAATTCCCTGAGGATAAAGGATACATATTTCCGTCAATTCGTCGGTCGTTAAAGAAAATAAAACTACATCAGGAATATTTAGGGAAATCACATATTCTTCCCAATTTTGGTTTTCAGTTCCAAGATAGGAAGGGTATTCCCAAACCACATCATGATACCATTTATAACCTTCAATTTTTTCAACCGAACAGCATCCGCATGGCACTTCCTTGTCTTCCGGTTCATTAAGTTCTTGACCGCAGGCACTTAGAATTAAGCAAAGTACTATCAATATTGATGTTAAAACTGACTTATTCAAGATTTATGCCGTTTAAAAAGTAAATAATTCTTTTTATTGTTATAATACAATTCCAATTCGTCGTCTTTTAAAATAAAGAATGTAAATTGATAGAAAACTTCCCACCAAAAATGTCCGTCACCAAATTCGTTAATTTTTGTTCCTCCAAATTTTAATATTTCAATTTGATTGGTTTCATAATCTACCTTATAATCTCCAGTCATTTCATTAGTTGAAGAATGAGAATACAAAACCCCGTCTTTGTCAAACTTGAGTAAATAACATTCAAACCATGGTTTGAAACAATAATCACAATTCTTTGGTTCAGGTTCTCTTAACACACCTGTTTGTGTATCAACAAAACCAACAAGCTTCCATATAATCCCAACCAATGGATTGGAAGGATCAAACTCCGTTGATTCTTCAGTCCATATCGGGTCTCCGCCCCATTCTGATGGCCCTCCTACTTCTGTTGGACATTCTTCACACCCTTCGGTTGGATATTCAATTTCAACAGTCGGTTCCTCAACTACATCCTCTATCGGATCAATCACGTCAATTATGGATTTGTCTTTCTCATCGCTGCAACTTGCGAAGATACATATTGACAACCAAACTGTTATCGTCCATTCAATTAAATTTTGTTTCATATCCGGTATTTTTTTATTAATACAACCTAAATTGAGTCAAAACACATCTCAAATTCATTGCAAAAATATAACATATTTTTTTATTATCCGCTATACAAAAGTACTGTTTTTCATGTCAAATGCAAAAACAGTACTTTTGTACAATATTTTTTTTATGAAAACATTGTCGACCATGAAAAGAAATGACTATATTTGCCGTCATAAACAAGTTAAATATGAAAGAGATGAATCAGATGAATATTTTTTTCCCGCCGGAAAGTGTCGTGGAGGATATTCCTGCGGAGGCTTACAGTTGTGAGGTGGCGGCTGTTGTCAGTTCGTATGCGGCAATGGTGCGCGCCAATTTTCAAAGTTTTTGTATACTGGATTATCATAAAAGGGAATTTCTTTTTGTTGCCGAAAATCCACTTTTGCTGAGCGGACTTCAAGTAGACAAAATGAAGGAAACGGGATTCCCGCTCAATCTTGAGTTTATGCTGTTTCCGCAAATAAGCAGATTGCAGCAAATAGGAGTGGCAATCAATGATGTGCTGCTTCTTATTCCCGAAGAAGACCTCAAGGCTGTCACTGTATCGTACGATTTTCATATACGAAATCGCGACAGGCTTCTGCTGATCAATCACAAAATAACGCCCATTCTATTGGACAACAGGGGAAAAGTCTG
>JAITMT010000498.1 GCA_031277235.1 Tannerella sp. | reverse complement strand
TTCAACCTCCGTTCGACTCCTTCGGAGTCGTATATTAACCCGAATTGCGTTTTCTATAAATATTTGAATCCGTTGGATTCATTTTTGCACTCTTTTAGGTGTTTATGCGGAGATTCATTTTAATAAATAGAAATTATATAGCAGGATTCAAAAGAAGAACAGGATTCGGGAATGCAAATTTCGTTCCCCGCAGTTTGCGGTGACGGAAAATGTAGTTTTTGGAAGAGTCCGCAACACTATTTCTGTTGCGGCAAAAATTCAACGAGTTCGCAAACTTCGTCTTTCCCGATGGTGTGGACGAGTTTGAAACTGCCCGGATATTTGAGGTTGATGAAACTGATGTACTGGTGAATCGTATTGACATACTGACCCGTATTTTGCGGCGTATATAAGCGGATTCTGGGTAGCAACATATAATTTACCTTACTGCTTATCAGAAAATTGTATAAAACATCCGGACTGATGATATTGAAACTTCTGCCGTCCGCGTTTTGATACTGTTTGATATAGTTCTCAAAATCAACCGTATAGTTAGTGCTGTCCAGGTCTAACCAGTTTGTAAAATCCTGATTGACCATTTGTCTGTTAATGGCATATACACCTGCGGATCTCACTTCCCGGTTGTTGATGAAGAATTTACCTTCATTTTGAGTAAATATCACATATTTCATATAAGGCGCAAGGTCGGTCAGCGCTCCTCTGCTCAAATCCATGGTGACATAATCGAGATTCGCCTTATCGTTATTGTAGGCTTGCAGGACGTTATCCGCGGTTTCAAACGGCACGTTAAAGATTCCCAGAAATTCGCGTCCCGTGTAAACGTATGAAATACTGGGCTTCCGGCTCACAATCACGGCGTTTTTCGGAAGATTCCTATCCGCCCAGCGGCTCATCTTGACAAAATTTTCCCAGTCGGGTGTCAGTCCGTAAAGATCGTTTCCGGCGATATTTTGCTGTAAAACAGGGATGTTAAGAGCAATTCTTTCTTTTGCATGAATGAGGTTCCCTATGAGTAAACCGATTAAAAGAACGGGGAACAGAAAAGAAATTTTCCTGATTTTTTTCCGCTCAAAAATCCAATAGAACCCACCCAGGAGAAACAGCAGAATATAGGGATAATAAACCATTATCATTCTGTCCTGTCCCCATATTTTGTGCAGCAGAATAAAAGTAGCAAATAACATGATGCCTGCATAAAGCCCCGTAAACAAAAGAGGTTTATTCTTCCTGAAAACGGAGACAATGCAGATGAAAAACAGGATATAGGCAAGCCAACTTAACACCGGAACCGGTTTTGCCGGCAAGTCGGAAGAGGAGCGGAATCCCAAATATTTATACAGAAATCCCGATAGGTAAATATGGGAATTATCGGTGAAACGTTTAATCAGTCCGGGTATATCTTCCATTCCCTGTTCGGTATTGTAGGGATTTTTCGCAAGGAGGGTCTGGAATGATTGAACGGGAGCCGCATCACTCCAGATGATGGATTTCATGAGACCGAAAGTAACATAAACGATGGCAAAAGCGCCTGCCATGTACAGCAAATTTTTCCATTTGCGTTGAATGGCCAAATAAAGCACGATAACTCCTATCGCGGAAAACCCGATGGTACGGGTTAAACCCAGGCATAAGATAACGAGAGCCATAAACAGATATTTTTTCCAGTCTTGTTTTATGGAGCCGGTTATTGGGTTGTCTGTCCAGAAATATCTTGAAAACAGAAAGAAAAAAATTGCCTGAAACAGCATGAACAACGGCTCGCTGTACGTATAACTTGCAAAAAATAGCACGTGCGGATTGATGCAGACGAAAAACAGTGCAGGTATGAGTACTATCGCAGGTATTTTATTTTCAAAACTTTTATAGAAAAACCAAAGGGAAGCCACAATAAAAACGGTTGAAAGAAACTTCAATAAAAAAAGGTTCAATCCAAACAAACCTACGAACGGAGACAGAACGATCGGATACAGGGCTCCGTGATGTCCGGGGTAGGTAAAATGTTTCCAAAAGTTGCCGGCTGCAATGATATAGTCGCAATCGTCGCCGCTCAGGCTTACTTTTGTGTCGAACAGTAGCAGGCTTATGAATGTTCCTGTAATTATTATTATATACAGCATCTTTTTTTTATGCCGTTCGAAGAGAACAGATGCATTATCAATTAAACTCTGCTTTTCTTGTTTTACTGCCTTATTTATTTGTGTTTTCATATTTTTTATTTATAAGCTTTTATAAAAATGGAACCTGCTATTTCTTTGAATACCGGGATCTTCTCACAAAAATGCCCTATCGAAGAAACAGTCTTTATCAATTTGGGAGGCACAGCCGGATGGAGAAAATCAAAAGGTTTGATTTCCATTATTTTAAATCCTTGCTTTTTTAACAACTTATAGAGTTTCCACCTGAAAAAAGCCGTTTCATCAGGAGAATCCCCCAATTTGCGCTTAATGTAAGGTATGTTTTTTTGTAATGCTATTTGAGGATTCATCATATTGGGCTCCGTGAAAGCAATAATACCATCTTTTTTCAAAATTCGATACATTTCGGATAATGCCTTTTTAATATCCAGATGGTGTAGAACAGAACTGCCTATAACACAGTCGAACTGATTGTCTTCAAATGTCGTGTTATAGGCGTTCTCTATAAAGAAAGAGACATTTGTACCTGTGACATTGTCTTTTGCAATCGTTAATAATTCAGGAGAAATATCTATCGCAACAATTTTTGCTTTTGTTTTTGCTATTTCCCTTGTAAAATATCCGGTACCACAACCTAATTCCAAGACAAAATTATTGGGTTGTATAAAGTCAGTCAGCATTTTTACTCTTCTTGCCCAACGGATTTTACCGGCAGGAGATTCCCAGTTCCAAATCTCTCCGGCGCCGTTTTCCGCAAGGAATTTACCATGTTCTACTTCATGCTCAATTCTGTAATCCATCTTCTATATCAGTTTAATTTTTCTGGCGGCAAACACGCACATTTTTATCAGCAGCCAGCCGTGCTTGAAACGGCTGATTTGCGTGGAACCGTATTCCCTGTCCTTGTAGCGCACGATGATTTCCGTTATTTTCATGTTCAATTTGGCGGCGCCAAACAAAAGGTCGAAGTCGCCGAAAGGGTCGAAATCGCCGAAATAACTGCGATTTTTCTTGATGATTTCATAGTCTTTCCTGAATAATACCTTCGTGCCGCAAAGCGTGTCTTTCAGCGGCTGACTCAGCAAATAGGAAAACAGTACACCGAAACTTTTGTTGGCGATGAGATTCAGCAAGCGCATCGCCTGCTTTTCCATGGGATATACCAGCCGGCAACCGTTGATGAACTCTCCCCTGTTGTCTTTCAAGGCGTTGTAAAATTTCGGCATATCTTCGGGCGGCGTTGTCAAATCGGCATCCAAAATAAATAAAATATCGCCGGTTGCCGCTTCAAAACCGTCTCTGACGGCATTTCCCTTGCCTTTGCCCGACTGTATCAGAACTTTTATGTTTTTATCGGGATAAGCAGCCTGAACACGAAGCATTTCTTCATGCGTTCGGTCGGAAGAATGACCTTCGACAAAAACAAATTCCTGTGAAGAACCAAACGCGGGAAGACGTTTAACCGCATTTTCAATGTTTCCCTTTTCATTGCGCGCGGGTACGATAATCGAAACGGAATAATCCCGCTCAACGCTTCTTGTCGCCGGTCGCGCCACCATGAACGTAACCAGGTTCAACCGGTTGATTAACGGCAGATTAGCCAGAAAGCGATTGAAAAATGGCGTCAACAACGGAATATAAAAGGGCAGCAGAATCTTTCTTTCCGCTTTTACCGGTTCAAATCCCGTGAGATGGAGCAGGTTCTCTATATCCTGCGTTGATAGCCAGTTCTGATTCGGCTGCTTCAATTTCAACCGCAGTTTTTCGGCTAATTTAAGCGCCGGTTCCCACAGAAAATTATAGTTGGATATGACGATTTTTGTTTGCTCATGGCAAACCCTGTTCAGACACTGGAATGCTTTCTGCACGTCCCAAAGCGACATGGCAAGATCGGACAGAATGATGTAATCGAATTTCTCACTGCATTGAAGTTCTTCGACGTCATCCACCAGAAAGGTATGTTCGGGAAAAGATTCGCCGGCAATTTTTATCATTTCTTCGGAGAAGTCTATGCCCACTCCATACGACGGTTTGACGGCATGCAGCAATTCGCCCGTCCCGCATCCGATTTCCAGCACACTGCTCCCGGCAGGAATAAAAAAGGAAAAGTATTTCTCCAAAGAAGAATTGTAATACTTCCTCTTATTTTTCAACAACTTACGCTTGGGCGCAATAGAATCGTAGTACTGCCTTATATCTTTCTTATCCAATTTATTTTCGGCTTACCAAGTTAAAAAAACATGCAAAGATACATTTTTTATGACAAATCTGAAAAAATACACGCATTATGACAATTTTTTTAAAAATACACTTTTTAGACAACTTTTCAAAAAACATACACTTTTTCAACAATTTTTAAAAAAAATATCAAAAAAATGTAATTTTATCAAAAAATATGTTTTACCTTTGCGGCGCGTTTCTTGAATGGTGTATAAAATAAAGGTACGTTTTTTTTATACCGGAAATAAGACATCAGAAAAGAACCATGAAAGATTTGAGTATTACATTATTATATAATTTAACCGAAAGGAGAATATGACAGGAAAAATGATGTTTCTAAACGTAGGATTATTATTGATAATCCGACAGATATATGTGCCCGGTCCGCAAAATTTTTCGCTTGCGGATTTAAGGATCTTTAACAGAAATCCATTCTTTTTGCTAATTCAAACCTGATTCATGTTTCTGCACCAATCCATTGAATATAAAATGTGAAAAATATATATTAACCATTTAATTCCTAAAGCCTATGAAGAGATACCAACCTTAAAAAACAAACAGTAAGTTCGGACAGTGTCCGACAAGTAAAAACAATTAAATTTTGTATTAACCAACGGACGAGGATACAAGTCCAAAGCCGTAAAATTATTATTATCAAATCAATATTATTTTGTATATGAGTACATTAAAAAAAATTATCTTTATCATTTGTGTGTTCTGCACGGCGTATTTCCCGGTATTTGCACAGAGCATTTCCGTATCGGGCACTATTACTGATGAAGCGGGCGAACCGCTTCCGGGCGTGAGCATTGTAGTGAAGGGAACCGGTACCGGTATCATGTCAAATGCCAATGGCGCTTATCAAATTACGGTGCCAAACGCCGAAACCGTGCTGCAGTTCTCCTATATAGGCTATAGCACGGTGGAGAGAACGGTAGGCTCGCAGCGCGTCATTAACGTTACGATGCGCGAAGATGTCTCGACGCTTGAAGAAGTAGTGGTTATAGGCTACGGTACGCAAAAAAAGGCGTCTGTTACCAGTGCCATTGTGAGCGTACAGACGGACGAGTTGCTGAAATCTCCGACTACGTCTCTGGGTAATGCCCTTGCGGGTCGTTTGCCGGGTCTTTCAGCCATACAGTATTCGGGATTACCCGGATTCGACGATCCAACCATTTACATTCGCGGTGTGAGTACAACTCAAAGTTCGAGTCCGCTGATTTTGGTAGACGG
>JAITMT010000566.1 GCA_031277235.1 Tannerella sp. | reverse complement strand
GATTATGATCCGTTTGGCATGATTATGCCGGGCAGCAGTAATCAAGCCTTTCAACCCTACAAATACAATGGCAAAGAGTTTGTGCATCAGGACGGCTTGAATCTCTATGACTACGGCGCCCGACGGTATGATGCGGCCAGAACACAGTTCACGACCATTGATCCGATGGCGGAGAAATATCCGTGGATCAGTCCGTATGCGTATTGTTTGAATAATCCTGTGAATTTGGTGGATCCGACGGGGATGGATATTAGAATTTATTATCAGGATAATAATGGAAAAACGCAAAATTGGATTTTCAATGGGAAAAACGCCGCAGATGCACCTCAAAATCGCTTTGTGCAAGATTTTATTCTTTCCTATAATTATAATGTGGGAAACGGTGGAGGAGAAAGTCTAAAAGAAGCAGCGACCAATTCTAAATATATGATTGGTTTAAGAGAAGGTACAAATAAAGACGGTGATGATGAAACATCGTATTTAGATTTAGGAAAAACAAATGATGTTGTATGGTTCCCAGGTGTAGCAGTTAAAGCACCGGGAGGATGGGCTATGTCCCCAGCGACAGTGTTAGACCACGAATTTGGGCATGCGGTAGATTATTTTAATGATCCGGAAGAATTTAACATGAGACAGAACGGATGGAAAGATAAGTTAGAATCCTTACAAGGTACTCCCAAGTATTGGGATGTTTACCGTAAATATCATTCTGCGGAATATGGAAATAGAAATGAAGAAAGAGTTATAACGGGAACGGAAGCTCGAACAGCACAGGCAAACGGTGAGTATCCCCCCAATTATGTCCGTCCCGATCATTTCTATGTGGGGCGTATTAAAGTTTCAAGTCCCATAAGTAATGGGCAGAAGCGGGTAATATGGAAAATAATAAAATAATGTTGAATATGAAAAAGTATAATTTCCTCTTTTTGATATTGTTTGTATGCTTATGCTGCAATACGAATCATAAAAAAGCAGATAACTGCCTGAACAGTACGATTGACAGTATTTATGTATCTTATTACAATTATGATAGCCATGCTTTGTCTGAAGCCGCTATAACTTTCGAGTACCTTAAGAATGCCGCCCATAGACCTACATTTAAAAACAAATATGAGGAGAGAACACATCAATATTTTTAGGATTATAAAGGAGTTATTGATATTGTAATAACAGACTGCAATGTTTTCTCCGGGATTGAAAATGAAATGAAACGATCTGTGAGAAATGATATGTTTAACAGGCTACTTTTGCATAATGTCCGTATGAGCGCTGTAATAGTGTATAACAACGAAAAACGGGATACGTTATTGTTTGAATTCGATAGTCCATTCATTTATATTTGTGGAAATGAAGGATATTGGGATGAAGACTTTGGTCTAGCCTATTTGTTAAGGAAAAATACAGGTTTCTATTCCTGGTTTTCCATCCATGAAAAAGAGTCTTTTATGGAATTGGACACACTTGACCGGATAAATACGATAGAGATGTGGAGTGAAAACAATCCGCTATTGGACTGTATTCAATAAAAATACCGTTCAGCGCAGGCTCAAGCCCACGCTGGGATAAAAACAAGTCTCCACACTTGCAAAACAAAGAGCAGTAAAAAAATTATACAAATAAAATATGAACATAATATGGAGAAATTTGAATTATTTAACTCGTCATAACGAATGGTGTTATGGCGAAGGTTATGTCGATGTTGATGTATTGGGAAGCAGTTACACGCATCATTATTTCGTGAAAGATCATCAGGGTAATATCCGGGTCGTAGCGGATGAGTACGGCTATGTGGTGCAACGCACCGATTATGATCCGTTTGGCATGATTATGCCGGGCAGTACAAACCAGGCTTTTCAGCCTTATAAATACAACGGCAAAGAGTTTGTGCATCAGGACGGCTTGAATCTCTACGACTACGGCGCCCGACGGTATGACCCGGCAAGGATAGAGTTTACTACCATGGACCCCCTGGCGGAAAAATATCAGTGGATCAGTCCGTATGCTTATTGTAATAATGATCCGGTGAATTTTGTGGATCCTACAGGAATGGATTATTGGAGTACAAAGGATCCTGATAAGATTAGACAATTTATAAACGCAATGGGAAGCAGACAGCAATATTTTGATTTTACCGGATGGAATCATGCTACAGATGCTCAATTTACATCAAACCTTACCTTTAATGATGAAACGGGAAAAGCTTATACAAGTTACGGCACAGTAATAGACGGAGTTGCAACTGTAGTGGGAGTTTCTTTCGACGCCAATATCACGCCGGTATCATTTTCGGGAGAAGGATATCCGGGAGCATTCGTATATAATTATACGAAAAACATGGGTGGATTATACGGCTGGAACTACGATGCCGCTCAATTCATGGATATTTCCGCTTTGGTTTCGAATCTTGCAGGTTTTGATCCAAATTCTTACGGAAGATGGGCAGTAAATTCCGAAGGTAGAATAACAGGACTTGCACCATTACAGGCAAAGCAACCGAATATGGGTAGATCAGTTGCCAAATATATTAAAGGGTATGGACCTGTACCAAAAAATTTTCACCATATAAAGAATGATATTTTAAATACGGTTGGCAGAAATAATTTCAGTCATATTGTTGGCGACAACCCTAATATTAGTGTGGTGAACGGAAAAATTGTTTTGGTCGGAGCAGGTGGTGGATTTGCAGGAAAACCATTCAATACAGGATTGAATGCTAATGATTTTTTACAATAATCAACAATATATGCAGACCAAAAATTACAATTCTGAATTACTAAAACAAGATACTGAACTTAAGAATTATGTTTTGTATCAGTTAGAAATTTGTGTTAAAGAACAATTCTATAAAGAAGTTTCATTAATTTTGGGATATGCACCAACACCTACTTCAAAAAGTTGGTTAGTTGAATTCAGGAGTAATGAAAAAGGTAAAGAAAACGTAGATTTTGTAGATTATTTTTTATCAATATTAGATGGAAAATATGATGAATTGAAGCAAATAGGTATAAATCGCTATGATATATTTATTTGGTATGTTTATTATTCTGCCGGTCACTGCAATATGGAATTTTCACCTGAACAAATGTATAAGTTAGGTAAAGAAGGTATATCACTACTTGTTTCTTGTTATGATGCAGACAATGAAATATGCAAATAATTTTTTACTTTAAATAAAATAAATATGGAAAACGATTTGAAATCATATTATTGTTTAAGAATTTGGGTAAAAAAAGAAAATTATAACCAAATTGAAACAATTTTGGGAGTAAAACCTGATGAAGCAGATAGCGGTTTGCATGATGTTACGTGGTGGGAATACGGCATTGAAGTTCCACATTATGCCTATGAGGACTGTATTCAATACGATTCAAAAGGAGAAATAATCCATATGCCTGAAAATTGGAAAGAACCAATAAATTTCATAGAGCATTTTCTTTCGATATTGGATGGAAAATATGAACAGTTACAAGAGATAGGTATTGAGAGAAAAGCTATTTCTATGTGGTATTTGTATGCTTATGATGGTCAGTGTAATATGGAATTTTCCCCCAAAGATATGTATGCTTTGGGAAAAGAAGGAATAACATTGTGCGTATCTTGTTGGGATATCCACGATTATGATGCGGACGAATATGATGAAAATGGCAAGTTAATTTAAAATATAGAAAATTTGAAAGATATGAAAAAATATATGATTGCAACTGTTATGTTGCTTTGCATTTTGCATAACACAAGTGGACAGCCTGTTTCTGCTCCTGCCCCCAATCTGGATATTGACGGTTTCAAACGGGGTCTCTCGCCTCAGGTAGCCTTGATAAACCGTTATGGCGACTATCCGGTTGATTTACAAAACGGATTGGTGGATATTTCCATTCCGTTGTACACTATTTCAACCCCTTCGGGATTAACCATGCCGCTGCAATTGAAGTTTCATGCTTCGGGATTACGTTCCGACGAGCGCGAAGGATTGCTGGGCATACGCTGGGTGCTGTCAGGAGCCGGACATGTCAGCAGAATCATCAAGGGATATGCCGACGATTTTTATCCGTTTAACAGCCAAGTAAGCAATCAATATTATACGCCTGATTTTTATACGCTGTTTGGAACGACGGGAAATAAAGCGCAAGCCGGTACAAGTGCACCTGGAAATAACTCGGCCTTTACTGCCAATTGGGGAGTTGGTTCATTTTATTACTCGTTTGGAGCCTATAAAGATACCGAATATGATATTTTTTCCTACAGTTTACCTTCCGGCAAAAGCGGAAAATTTATCCTGGAAGACGTTAACGGCGTAAAAACAGCCCGTTTGATGCCCTACGAACCCTTACTGGTATATGTCAACAGAGAAAATATAACTACCGGTAAATTTACCAACGTGACAATAATTGACGAAGATGGGATTACCTATCTGTTTGGAGAAAAGCGAACGCCCAATACCACCCGGTATACCGATTCCGACGAAAACGACTGGGTCACTTCCTGGTATTTGTCGTCCATTATATCCGCCAATAAAAAAGATACCATAGAGATTGATTATACAAGATCAGGCAGCAGAGCCGAGATGCGTAAAAAATCACTTGTCGTATCGGATCGATTCCATGAGAATAATACCGGTATGGAACATGACATCCCTCCACCCGGTTGTTCCCCGTACACATCTCCACTCTATCTCTTGTTAGGAGAATTATTACTTGACCCTTATAATTACTTTAAGGAGGATAGTTATTATGAATACATCTCGCAACTTCCCGTCTATTATATCCATTCAATCCGGTTCAGAGGCGGAGGACAATTGATAGGCAACATTGATTTGAATTATAATAATGAAGTAAACAATAGCGGCTCCATGCAATACCTGAAAGAAATGAACGTCAAGGATGGACAAGGTAATCTTATAAGGAAAATCAATTTTGTTTTGAAAAATAATCTGAGTAATAACCTGAAATTGCTGGATAAGATTGAATTTAAGGATACAGGCAATACTTTAGAAAAAGAAACATATACGTTCGATTACTACGATTCGTTCTTTGTTCCAACATGTAAGAATCTATCTGATAACTCCGACTGGTGGGGATTCTATTCTGAAACCGCCGGTTGGTTCCGCAACGTCAATCAATTTTCCATTTTGGCTTTCAATGGTACATCCAATACAATCGTATATAAAAATATTCCCGGTGGAGACAAACAACCGAGAGCGGAAAGTATGAAAATCGGTATGATTCAAAAAATTCATTATCCAACCGGCGGCAGCACAGAGTTTGAATATGAAGCAAACAGTTTTGGAAGCGGACTACGCATACTGAAACTAAAATACACACCCGAACAGGGTAAAACCGAAGTGAAACGCTACGCGTACGGTCAATATTACGTTCCGGGATTTCTGTATCCTCCCGGTCCGGGAGAAAATATATTTTTAGAGAACGAAACACAAGGATACTCAACGATTAGTTATTGTGGTGTCGATGATATTGAAGGAATAGCAAAATACATACAACGTACTTACCAGAATACATTTCCAGGCAGGTACACCGATTTTCATTCCAATACCATATCTTATAATGAAGTAACGGAATATATTGAAAATTCCGCCGGTACAAACATTGGAAAGACGGTATATAAATACAGCCATTCACAGCCTGATTTCAGTTATTACAATAAGCTTGACGGTTTGAATATCTTTACGGGATACGGCAGTAATTACCTGCATGGATATGTCAGTCCAACGGATTTTTGGAAAGGAAATCATTTGGATTCAATGATTATTTTTGATAATAATAATCGAAAAGTGAAGGAATACATTTACAACTATAGTACTTATAATAAGGGATCTGTCTGGGATATGCCGGTTTACAGGTACCGGTATCATTTGATAGCGTTATACAATTCAAATGATTATGAGCGGGACAAAAAAGAAGTCTATCTGATACATCCCAATGGCGATTGCAGCCTTTGTCTTGAAGAAACTTTTGCCATCAAACACCAGCAATATACCATTGGCGCCGAAAAATTGTCAAAAGTCACGGAAAATACGTATCAACCGGATGGAACAAATATTTCCGTGTTAAAGGAGATGACGTATGATCCGCAATACTTCCTGCTGGAAGAAGAAAAAATAACGAACAGCGACAGTAAGGTAACAAAGACAAACTACAAGTATCCGTTCGCTCTGGTTTATGTGTTTGATAGTCCTTACAATGAAATGGTCAGCAAAAATCACTTGACGCCGGTGATAGAAAAAACGATTGTTAATGGCAGTATGACACTGGAGACTGTCTTTACCGATTATCAGAAGTGGTCAAGCAACGGTTATTATCCTTCTGTTATTCAATACCAACCGGGAGGACGTACAGTTAATTATCACAACTACACCGATTTAGGTAAACCGATCTACATATCGAAGAATAATGAGGCAGAAAAAGTCGTCTACCTCTGGGGCTACCACTACCGGTATCCGGTGGCCGAGATCAAGAACGTCAGTTATACGGATGTCGTCAATGTGCTGGGGCAAACGGCTATCGACAACTTAGCGGTCAATACCAACCCCGATATTGTCGCTTTGAGCGCACAGTTACGGACGGCTTTTCAGAATCAGCCGGCGCTGGTTACCTGCTATGCCTACAAGCCATTGGTCGGCATGACGATGGTGATCGATCCGCGCGGCGTAAAAACGACATATGAATACGACGGGTTCGGACGGTTGACGGTCGTTCGGGATCATAACGGCAATGCGATCGAAAGTTATGACTACCATTATAAGAACCCTTAATCCTTAAAGGGAGAGTTTTAAATTCCTTTTAGGGGATTTAGGGATAAACTAATGTTAATCGCCGTTGCGGTTATTGGCTATGTAGCACCGGTCGCATCGCTCCGTAACGGTATTTACAATGTGATTGTCATGGACGGAATCACAGATACCCAACAGAAGTTCAACGCTGATAAAATAGAAATATGACTATCCGCAAAACATCTATCAAAAAAGCGATAGGAAAATTCATTAAAAATTTGTGTGATTCATTTATATTCATTAATTTTGCAGCGTAAAAATTTAATCATAAATAGAAACAAATAAAGAATACATCATTAAAGCCTTATTCCAATGAAAAAAATACTGATTATTGCATTGAGTTTTCTCTCGTTTTGGTCATGTACCGAGGCGAAAAAAGACGTTGTTCTGGTAACGGACAATGATGCTCCGGAAATCGTTTTCGGAATGGAAAGGTTAAAAAAAGCGCTGGAAGCAGAAAACTATCAGGTAACGGAAACGGCGAACTTACCGGAAGAGACGAAAAGCCAAGTTATTCAAATCACTTTGGCAGCCGACAGCGCCCTTCCGAAAGAAGGTTATACCATTCGTTCCATGAAAAACGAACTCCAAATCCTGGGAAACGACGCTTCCGGAGCCTTATATGGCTGTATTGATTTGGAAAAAAAAATCACTGCCGAACAAAAACTGCCCGAAAATTTGAATGATTCCGACTATCCGAAAATGGTGTTACGCGGCGCTTGCGTCGGTATGCAGAAACCGTATTATCTGCCAGGACACAGAGTCTATGAATATCCTTACACACCCGAAACATTTCCCTGGTTTTACGACAAAGCCTTGTGGATCGAGTATTTGGACATGCTGGTGGAAAACAAGATGAATACGCTTTACCTGTGGAACGGACATCCGTTTGCTTCTCTGGTGAAATTGGACGATTATCCGTTTGCGGTGGAAGTGGATGACGAAACGTTCAAAAAGAATGAAGAAATATTTGCTTTCTTGACTTCAGAGGCAAAAAAGCGAGGTATCTGGGTCATACAAATGTTTTACAATATTATCGTATCCAAACCGTTTGCCGATCATTACGGCATTACCACGCAGGACCGTTCCCGTCCGATCACTCCACTGCTTGCGGATTACACCCGCAAATCCATCGCCGCTTTTATTGAAAAATATCCGAACGTAGGTTTATTGGTCTGTCTAGGTGAAGCGATGGCTACGTATGAAGACGATGTGAAATGGTTTACCGAAACGATTTTACCGGGGGTGAAAGACGGCTTAAAAGCTTTGGGTAGAACCGATGAACCTCCGGTTGTCCTCCGCGCCCACGACACGAATGCCCGCATGGTGATGGACGCCGCCCTGCCGATTTATAGCAATTTATATACCATGCATAAATACAACGGCGAATCTTTGACAACCTATCAACCGGGCGGTCCCTGGGCTGAAATCCACAAGGATTTAAGCAGTTTGGGGTCCGTACATATTTCCAATGTGCATATTTTGGCAAATTTGGAACCTTTCCGCTATGGCTCTCCCGATTTCATTCAAAAAAGCGTACAGGCGATGCACGATATTCACGGCGCCAACGCTTTACATCTCTATCCACAAGCCTCTTACTGGGATTGGCCCTACACAGCCGACAAAACCGACCCGCGTCTGAAAGAAATGGAACGCAACTGGATTTGGTACGAAGCATGGGCGCGTTATGCCTGGGACGATCGGCGCGACCGGGAGGAAGAAATCCGCTATTGGTCTGATAAACTCGGAAATCTGTATGGTTGCGGTAAGCAAGGGAAACAGATCTTGGAAGCCTACGAACAGTCCGGCGAAATCGCACCCAAACTCCTGCGCAAATTCGGCATCACCGAAGGCAACCGTCAAACTTTATTGTTGGGTATGTTTATGAGTCAACTGGTTAATCCTTCTAAATGGACGGTGTATCCGGGTTTTCATTCGTCTTGCGGTCCCGTCGGCGAAGTGCTGCAGGAATACATGCGGAAAGAATGGGACGGCGAACCACATGAAGGAGAATTGCCGCCGCAATTAATCGCCGAAGCCGTAGCCCACGGAGATGCTGCGGTCTCCGCCATCGAAAAAGCGGCACCGAAAATCAGACAAAACAAGGATGAATTTAACCGCTTGAGAAATGATATGCATTGCTACCGCACTTACGCCGCATATTTTGCGGAGAAAGTGAAAGCCGCCATGGAAGTGCTGCAATATGCGCATACGAATGATATTCAATATCTGGACAATGCGATTCCCCTGATGGAGAAAAGTTTGGAATATTACCGCGAATTGGTTCGTTTAACAAAAGATAATTATCTGTATGCCAACAGTATGCAAACCGCCCAACGGCGCATTCCGATCGGTGGAGACGACGGAAAAAACAAAACCTGGGAAGAACTCTTGCCTTTCTACGAGGCGGAATTAGCCAATTTCCGGAAAAACGTTGATTTCCTCAAAAAATACGGAAACACCGGACAGCAATTGGAACTGTTGCGACCGATAGAAGTCAAATTGCCGGACAAATCCGTTGAACGATATTCATTCTATCAAGATGAAAAAATATTTTCAGATGAAAATTTTGTTATCGGCGGATTTTCGGATGAACTGAAAAACCTCAAGCCGCTTCGTTTCCCGCTGCGTAAACAGGCAGAAGAAGGAACGGTACTTACGTTTGAAGCCCGTCAACCGGTTCAGGTCCTGGTCGGTTACTTCAATTCGGAGCGGAAAGAATTCGCCAAACCTCCAACGTTGGAGACTGACGCAAACGCCAATCAATACGGACAGGCGGATGTAAAAGTTGTGAATGCGCTGGAAATCTCCAAACGGTCGTCCGTGAACATTCATTCCTACACCTTCCCGGCAGGAAAAAATACCCTGAACCTGGGAAAAGGCGGTTTGCTGGTATTGGGTTTCATTGACGCCGAACAGAAAATT
>JAITMT010000451.1 GCA_031277235.1 Tannerella sp. | reverse complement strand
CGACCTGACTTTTTCGGTTACAAAGAAAAATACGGCAACGACAAGAATTGATAAAGTGATGTACATAAAAAAAACTTTTTGCAAAATTAGTGAAAAAGGACGGATTATTTTTGTTTTGTGCAAAAAAATATCAAAAAGTAGCAACAGATTACATTTTTCCGTATCTTTGCGGTATGATTGAAAAAAAAATTAAAAGAAGAATATTATGCAAACAAAACCGGAAAATAAGTATTCAATCACTTTGAAATAAAAATCATCATGTCAAACAACAGACCCTTATTAAACGACCCATCCGTATTTCCGACGGACGAAATATTGAAAAATATGCTGGCGGAAAGTTACACCGCTTTTGAGAAATTATCGGCAATCCTGAACGGGCAGGGCGCGGTTATGAAATGGAAATATTACAATGACGGCAAGGCATGGCTCTGCAATGTGTCGTACAAAAAGAAAACCGTTTTTTGGCTATCGGTTTGGAACGGTTATTTTAAGATAAATTTTTACTTTCTGGAAAGGCATCTGGAGGGGATTGCCGCGCTGAAAATCGCCGAAAACAGTTTCACCCTGCAAAAGGAGTGGGGAAAAATGATACCCGTAACGTTCGAAATTTCCCGAAGCGAGCAACTGCCCGATTTACTGAAAATGGTTGAATTCAAGAAGAAAGCAAAATAATTTGAAGCAAACACTGGGCTACGGAACATATTATCAAGGGATTTACTCCTGATGATGAACGCCTGAAAAAAGACTCCTTTTTAACTTGTACGCCACATTTTACAATGCAGGAAAATTAACGGAAATCGTAATTTTACTGCGAACATCCTTTCCTTGCTCATTTTTACCCGGCGCGTATTTGCCCGACTGTATCAAACGGAGCGCTTCGTCGTCCAACTCCTTGACGTTCGAAGGTCGCAGAATCTTTACGCGGGTAATTGTGCTGTCCATTTCAACGATACCCTGCAAAATTACATTTTTTGCATTTTTTTTGTCCCAGTCTTTGAATTGGTTATTTTGCCTGAAATACTCGATGGCGTTTAAAAGTTCCGGTGTGCCTGCAGGAGCATCGTAAACAGTCGTATCTCCGGCGACCGTTGATTCGTTCATTTCCGAAAGCGTCAAATCGGAGGCGACAGATTCTTTCACCTCCGCGGTTGCATTTGCTTTGCCGTTTCCTGAATTACAGGCGGACGAAACCGTCAAACCCCACACAATCATTGCCGTAAGCATGATTTTCTTAACATTCACAATTAATAAGTTTTTCATATTTTTTACCGTTAAAAAATTATTGTTTCAATTTCGCAATCAGGACGATGTTATTGTCGTCATCGGAAATGCTGCCGTTCAGTTCCGTCAGTTTTTGCCGCATTTCCGTAGTGAGATTTTCCTGTTCGAGAGCCGCTTCTATCCGTTCCTTAAAGTCGGCGGGATGCGTATTGGCGATGGCATAACCCCTATTGAACCATATAAAAAGATGACCGTCCATATTTCCCAGAAAATCAAGTTTATATCTTACATGGGCGCCTTTCAAAGTCTGTTTGTCTATGAGAATATCGCGCAGTGGAGGCGATGACGCAAATTTGTCCGAATATAGCCTTACAGTGTAATAATCAGGTAATTCCTCAAAACTGTGAGAAGGCGCTTCATTCGGAAAGTGTGCTGTAAATTTTGGGATTAGGATGTTGCTGTTCTCATCATAGTGATAAAGTGAATCAACTTTGGGTCCCCAGCGAAATAGATAATAATCAATCGCATCACTGTTAAAAAGGGCGTCCACCTCATTGCTGTAATCATTCGGAATGATTGTAAACTGCCCGGCAGGAATTGACTGAATCACATTTCCCTTAAAATCCTGCTTCCAGACGACATACGGCGTATTTTCAAAGGGGAGCGCCAGCAAAACTACGGTTTGCTCCCTGACATTTATTTTCATTTTCACCTTGTGACCCATAAAAGGCAAAGGAATCGGTTCCAAAGGATTTCCCTGCAAATCAAACACCATGATTTTTGAAGCCATACCGGAAAAGATATATATTTTTTCCTCCGTTTCGTCAATATAACTGTCATAAATACCATACAGGAACTCATTGGGTCCCTGCCCGCGTTTACAAATATCTTTGATAAATTTCCCCTTCCGGTCGAACAGTTTATAAGCCCCGGCTTCATAAGAAAAAATACCGAGATAGTTATCGCTAATCCAGACAGACCCGTCGCCGACTATCGCATCGTCCGAATTGTCCAGTCTGATAATTTCAAAATCCGAACAGAATGCACTTAACGGCAAGTCAACCGTATCCCTGACCAAAGTGAGGTCACAGACAACAACCCCGTTATTGTCCAGATGCGCCACAACCGGACTGCTGTCTATGGTTGTGCCTTTTTCATTGCCGGTACATGCAAACATGACGCTTATTAGAATGAAAAGGGGCTTTCTTCTTTTATTTAATTTATTGTCAATCAATTATTTAATCTTCAGTATGTACATTTTTATCAATGAACAGGCATTGCAAAGATACATTTTTATCATGAAATGCACGAACAAAATGTTAAAAACGCTACCCTTTCACTTCCAGCCTCATAATATAATCGTTCATAAAAAAGCCGTTGCCGATGGGGAAATCGCCCGCACGGTCTATGGTCATTCCCATTTTTTCATAAAAAGCAACTGCCGCCTTATTGCTACGGTGTACTTTCAGTTCCAGCGCAAACGGCTCCGGGTGAATCTGACGGATATACGCAAGGGCGGCTTGAAAGAGAAATTTACCGGCGCTTCTGCCTTGATAATCAGGAAGAATATAGATTTTTCGCAGAATGAACAAATCCTTATCATCCTGTATAATAGACGAATAGCCGCATTCCTGACCGTCCTGTGCCAAAATGAAATACACATATCCATCGTCCATTGCCTGCCGGGTGTTCACCGGGGTGTACATATAGCCCATCATATAGTCCGACTGTTCGGGCGGCAGTATCTCCCGATACGTATGCGGAAACACCTGTAACGCAAGCGTATAAATCAATTCCGCATCCTCTTTTGTTGCCTTTCTCAGGGTAAACATAATCTGCTTTTTGACAAGATAATCATTCAAAAATTTCTACAAATGTACATGAAATTTTCGAGTTATATACGGACGGATAAAAATTTTCCGTAAAAATCAATTGTCATCCAATGGGTTTGAATAAAGTTAAGAATATTGAGGGTAGGTAAATTGTGTATCCCTATAAAAGAAAAAGGACTCGCAATCTCTTGCAAGTCCCTGATTTTCAAGTGGGCGTTGACGGATTCGAACCGCCGACCCTCTGCTTGTAAGGCAGATGCTCTGAACCGGCTGAGCTAAACGCCCCGGCGCTTTTTTTCTCTAAAAGCGGCGCAAAGGTACGGCTTTTTTTTGTATCTCCAAATTTTTTTTGGCTTTTTTTTGAAAAATTTCTTTTTCTCACAATTATATCGTATCTTTGCAGTCTCATAAGGCATTTAGGTTTTGACATGGCATTTTCAACATTAACCGCAATTTCTCCGATTGACGGACGATACAGGGATAAAACGGAAGAACTGCACGAATACTATTCGGAGTGGGCTTTGATGAAGTATCGCGTGCGTGTGGAAATTGAATATTTCATTTTCCTGGGCGGTTTATTGCCACAGTTGAAAGAACTGAATATTAGCGATATAGAACAATCCCTAAAAGATTTATACCAAAATTTCACCGTTGAGGACGCCATGCGCATCAAGGAGATTGAATCCGTTACCAATCACGATGTTAAGGCTGTCGAATACTACGTAAAGGAACGTTTTGACGCGCTTTCGCTGGGCGATTACAAGGAATTTATTCATTTCGGTTTGACTTCACAGGATATTAACAATACGGCTACTCCATTGATTATCAAGGACTCAATGGAAAAAATCTATTATCTGGAAATTGAAAAAATATTAACCGTTTTGAATAAATATGCAGCGGAATGGAAAGACATCCCGATGCTGGCAAAGACGCACGGACAACCCGCCTCCCCTACCCGGTTGGGAAAGGAAATCATGGTTTTCGCGTATCGTTTGGAACAGCAATTAAACCTTTTGAAATCAACGCCTTTAACCGTAAAATTCGGTGGAGCAACGGGCAATTTCAACGCCCATTTCGCTGCCTATCCGCAATTCGACTGGCGCAGGGAAGCGAACGAATTTACCGAAAAGCATTTAGGTTTGAAACGGGAAGAATGGACGACGCAAATATCTAATTATGACAATCTTGCGGCGATTTTTGACGGTATGAAAAGAGTCAATACCATATTAATGGACTTGTGCAAAGACTTTTGGCAGTATGTTTCGATGGAATATTTCAAACAGAAAATCACATCCGGAGAAGTCGGCTCATCCGCCATGCCGCACAAAATCAATCCGATAGACTTTGAAAATGCCGAAGGAAATTTGGGAATTGCCAACGCGATACTGGAACATTTGAGCGCCAAATTGCCGATTTCGCGTTTGCAGCGGGATTTGACGGACTCGACCGTGTTGAGAAATGCCGGAGTACCGTTGGCGCACACCCTGATTGCCTTGAAAAGCCTTGAGAAAGGACTGAATAAACTTTTACTCAATAAAACGGTTATAGTTAATGAGTTGAATAATCATTGGGAAGTTGTTGCGGAAGCCGTTCAAACGATTTTGCGAAGGGAAAAATATCCCGAACCTTACGAAACACTGAAAGCCTTAACCCGTGTGAACGAGGGGATTACCAAAGAATCAATACATCAATTCATTGATTCATTGGAGTTAAGAGAAGAAGTAAAAAATGAATTGAAAGCAATAACGCCGGAAAATTATGTAGGAGTATAAAGTTAAAAAATGATAGAAAATAGAGTTACAAACCGCAATCGTGAGATTGCAAAATTATTAAAAATCAATAAATTAAAAAAAAATGGATTCAATTGAAGAAAAAAATGAGCAGGGAAACAACACACCCGAAGAAAAAGAAAAAACCGATGGTCAAACAGGAGGTAAGAGGCAGCGTATCAAGGATACGAGAAAGATAGACTACAACCGTGCAGGTCCCGAAAGCCGTCCCTATCAGCCTATGTACGGACAGACCAGACAATCGTCTAATTACCAGCAGCGTCCTTTTCAGACGTATGACAACGGTGATGATCCCCAGCCCAGACAGCGCATGAGCAATGACGATAACGAAGGCGGCGGTTATCAACCCCGACGCACGTATGACAACAACCAGGGTGGCGGCTATCAGCAACGGCAAAATAATTACCAGCCAAGGCAAAGTAATTATCAGCAAGGAGGATATAACCGGCAAAGCGGAGGACAACAGCAAAGAAATTACAATCAGGAAGGTGGCGGCTATCAACAACGGCAAGGCGGTTATAATCAAGGCAATTACAATCAAGGCGGTTATAATCAGGGCGGTGGATACCAGCAACGGCAAGGTGGCTACAACCAGGGTGGTGGTGGCTATAACCAGGGCGGTGGTGGTTATCAACAGCGTCAAAGCGGTTATAATCAGGGCTATAACCGGCAAGGCGGACAGCAACAGGGCGGTTACAACAAGGCTGGTGGCTACCAGCAACGGCAGGGTAACTATCAGCAGGGTGGCAATTATAATAACCGGGGCAACGCCAATCAGCGTCCCGGCGGTTATCAGCAAAATAACAGGCGCCCGCAGCAACCGCAACGCAATCCCAGGCAAAAAATGATGGTCAGACCAAGATCAACACCGCAAACGATTAAGTATAAGGAATTTTTGGCTGATCCCACGGCACCGATTCGCCTGAACAAGTATCTGGCAAATGCAGGCGTCTGTTCGCGCAGGGAGGCGGACGAATTTATACAGGCAGGCGTGATAAAGGTGAACGGCGAGGCTGTTACCGAACTCGGCACAAAAATCACACGTGCGGACAAGGTTACCTTCCACGACCAGCCGATACAGATTGAAAGCAAGATATATATCGTGTTGAACAAGCCGAAAAACACGGTTACCACGTCGGACGACCCGCAAAACCGCCGGACAGTCATGGATTTGGTCAAAAATGCCTGTCAGGAACGCATTTATCCGGTCGGCAGGCTTGACCGCAACACAACCGGCGTACTGCTGCTCACCAACGACGGCGAAATGGCTTCCAAACTGACACATCCGGCATTCAAAAAGAAAAAAATCTATCACGTCTGGCTCGACCGCGAAGTTACCGTCGAAGACATGGAGAAACTGGCGAACGGCATTGAAATGGAAGACGGCGAAATCCACGCAGACGCAATCAGTTATGCCAGCGAGGAAGACCGCAGTCAGGTAGGTATCGAAATCCATTCGGGCAAAAACAGGGTTGTGCGCCGCATGTTTGAAATGCTCGGCTACCATGTTACCAAACTCGACAGGGTGTATTTTGCCGGTTTGACGAAAAAAAATCTCGGTCGCGGAAAATGGCGCTATCTGACGGAACAGGAAGTCAATGCGTTGCGCCTGGGGGCTTATGAATGATTAATATAAAGTTCAAGGTTTAAGGTTCAAAGTTCAAAGCCTCCCCTAACCCCTCCGAAGGAGGGGGACTCCCTCCCCTTTGGGGAGGGCTGGGGAGGGGTTTTCTCGAATTTTCAAATCTTCAAATTTTCAAATATAAAATTATGAAAGGAACAAAAATAACAGATGTGTTAAAATCGGAAGCGTTCGGGACGGACGTAACCGCAAATGGCTGGGTAAGAACGAGTAGAGGCAGTAAACAGGTTACGTTTATTGCCCTGAATGACGGCTCTACCATCAAAAACATTCAGATCGTCGCCGACGCCGACAAAATCGGCGAAGACACGTTGAAACAGATTACGACGGGCGCGTGCCTGAGTGTAACGGGAAAATTGGTAGCGTCGCAGGGAAAAGGTCAGTCCTCTGAAATTCAGGCTAATACCATTAAAATATTGGGACTTGCCGACCCGAATACGTATCCGTTGCAGAAAAAAGGTCATTCGCTGGAATTTCTGCGCGAAATCGCCCATCTGCGCCCGCGTACAAATACTTTCGGAGCGGTGTTGCGCATCCGTCACCACATGGCAATTGCCATTCATCAGTTCTTCCACGAAAGAGGCTTTTTCTATTTTCACGCCCCCATTATCACGGCAAGCGACGCCGAAGGTGCAGGGCAAATGTTTCAGGTAACGACGCTGAATTTGCACGACCTGAAAAAAGACGAAAACGGAGCCATTCTCTATGACGACGATTTCTTCGGAAAACAGGCAAATCTCACGGTATCAGGACAGTTGGAGGGCGAATTGGCAGCGATGGGAGTGGGTGCGATCTACACGTTCGGACCGACGTTCCGCGCCGAAAATTCCAATACGCCGCGCCATCTGGCGGAGTTTTGGATGATTGAACCCGAAGTCGCTTTCAACGAAATCGAGGAAAACATGGATTTGGCGGAAGATTTCATCAAATATTGCGTCAAATGGGCGCTGGACAACTGCCGCGACGATGTGCAGTTTCTCAACGACATGTTTGATAAGGAATTGATTGCCAGACTGGAAGGCGTCATCAAGGAAACATTTGTAAGACTGGACTACACCGAAGGAATCAGGATTCTGGAAGAGGCTGTGGCAAAGGGATATAAGTTTGAATTTCCGATTTTCTGGGGCGCCGACCTTGCCTCCGAACACGAACGCTATCTCGTTGAAAATCATTTCAAAAAGCCGGTTATTCTGACCAATTATCCGAAAGAGATAAAGGCGTTTTACATGAAACTGAACGACGACGGCAAGACGGTTCGCGCGATGGACGTGCTGTTTCCCAAAATCGGCGAAATCATCGGCGGCTCGGAACGCGAAGCCGACTACGACAAACTGATGGCGCGGATCGAGGAAATGCACATCCCGATGAAAGACATGTGGTGGTATCTCGACACGCGCAGGTTTGGCGCCTGTCCGCACGCCGGTTTCGGTTTGGGCTTCGAGCGGCTGCTGCTCTTCGTTACGGGCATGGCGAATATCCGGGACGTAATTCCTTTCCCGCGCACTCCTAAAAATGCGGAGTTTTAGGGTTCTATTTGTAATTATTTGATATATAGGTCTAATGGACAAAACCATCTGTAGAGATCCGGATTTTGTCCGTTAGATTATTATGTAACTCCCAAGTCTTTGAGTTCGGAAAAAAACATACCTTTATTCGTCCTTTCGCAAATTCCCTGCAACGATGCGGGCGTTTCGGTCGGGCAATTGGTAGTGGCGGCGGAAAAATTAAAGGAGAAAATCTATGCATGAATTATCATTAGCGCTTAATATGGTGGAAATTGCGGAAGAAAAAGCGAAAGAAAAGAATACCTCTGCAATCGAAGAAAAAATACTGCTGGGAATAGAGCAGGACATTTTGGACAGGAATCAAAAAATAGTAGATGCTAACAGTCTGTATTTTAAGGAGAAAAATATTTTGTGCCTCAATCTGATGAGTTCGCCGGGGTAGAGGAAAACGACGCTGCTGGAAGAAACCATCCGGCGGCTCAAGGATAAAATTGCGATTTCCGTCATCGAAGGCGACCGGTAACTACGAATGACGCGGATCATATTGTGACTCTGAATGTTCCTGTGTATCAAGTTGATACGGGCGAAGACTGTTATCTCGAAGCGAAAATAAACTGTGACTATTTTTCAGAACCGGGTTCATTGTGTGTAAGAAACTTTCAATTGTTTTAGAATAGAAAAAAGGTGCTCAATAGTTTCTTTGGTCAATCTACTGTTAAAAACATCCGGATTACCGTTATAGGCAGTTTCCATCTTCACTAACAAATGGTATAACGATTCGTAATCTTTATTTTCGATATAGATATTTGCCAATTGCGGATAAGGCAACGGATAAAGAGGAAATTTGTTTATTACGTCGTTAAGAATAGCGATTGCCTCTGCCTTCTGATTCCGGTTTATAAGCATTAAAGCAAAATTAAAGCCCATTCGCGGATCATTCGCCTGTTTTTTATAGGCAATACGATGCCATTTCAATGACCTCTCTTCCATATTGTTAGCTCCGAACATAGCCGCCAGCATCGCTTCATTGCTGAATGAATTCTTATAATAGTGAGCCGGATCGTTTTCAATAGCCCGTTCTATCCATCCGATGGAGGCATTCGTTTTATTGGTTGCTATCCAGAAAGAGGTATGCAAGATGGAGAAGCAAGCAAGCATGGCAATTCCATATTTTATGTTATTGTACAATTTTTTGTCATGCAGCGAAAGGAGATAGTAAACATTACTCAGGTTATAAGCCAAGGCAGTAAAAGCCAAAATATCCCAGTCGCCGCTACCCCGAAGCGCATTAAAAACAAACATGAGACCGACGATGGATACCGAAGAAAGGAGTAAAAACCATTGAATGGCATCATATTTGATACGATTTAACAGACTATGCAAAAGAATGATTAACCATAAAAAGAATCCGATACCCGAAGCCAAAACTTGCGAATTGGTAAATTCTTTCCAGTGACTTACAGAAAACAAGGTCATCAAACTGCTGTCGTCCGCACGGAATGGCATTATTTTCGGTATTGCAAATTTGTTAACGGCTATGAATAAAAATGGGGATGCGATCAGGAGAAGCGTAATGATGGTGCTTTTTTTGCGAAAGAGCGGATATTTCCATAATACATTTCTATAAAATAAATAGATAAACGAAGGAAACAAACATACCAGCAACAGGTGAAAACCAATGCCTGCCAATAAGACGATAAATGGCAGGTAGATTCCAACCTTTCCTTTCAGATGTAAAACACTGGTAAAGAGATAGAGCGCTAAAAACAGAACTGCCAAGGCATAAACATCAGTATAGCCGCAGAATTGCAGTATGATAGTGCATGAGAGTGTACCAATCAGAAAGAGGGATAATTTTTTCAGGAACGTGTTCCCCAAAAGGTTGGAGGTACATAAAGAAATGAAAATGAAGAGAGAACCGGTTATATAATCAAACAGCCGTATCGTTTGAATGCCGGTAAATTCAAATTTTGAATGTAGAAAAAGGTATACATGTTTGAAAAACAACATGGTAAAGTATTCATCATTCATGATGACTCCTTCTTCAATTTGCTTTGCGCGGATATCCAAATCTCCGAGGAAGATATATTTTATTTTTAGAAAATGGAAAGCAAATCCGAAAGCAATGCTGACAAGTACAAACAAAAGGTATTTGTATCTGGCTCCGAAAGCGAGGATGTTTGCCCGGCTTATTTTGGTCGCATAACGGACGATGAGTTGATTGACCGGCGGAAACCAGAAACAAAACAATAGCACATAATAGAAAATGATAACCGGAGGAGCAAAAAAACGGATGTAATTAAATCCCCATCCCCTTGTTATGTCCGGACTGAAAGAAATAAACACGCTTAAAACAATGAATACAAGCCCGAGGACAAAAAAGGGAACAGGCTTGGCAAGTCTCTCTTTGGAGTTTATTTTGATTGATTTGGACATTTGTTTTGCCATAATTAATATTTATTTTAACAACTTTATTTCATCATTTTCCTGAGTTCAAGGAAATCTTTTATTGCTTGAAATCCAAGTTTGACAATCTTTCTTAAATTGATCGAATTAATTCCGCCCTGCCTTGGTCTGAAAGTGATGGGAATAAATTTAACATCTTTCTCGTATTTAACCAGAAAAACAGTGAGCAAAACATTTGACAGATTAAAGTCGTGTGGAATTTTCGGAACATATTTCTTCAAAACATCGCTTTTTATCAATCTGAAAGGGGTATTGGCATCCGGTATGTTCAATTTAAAAACACTCCACAACACAGTTTTTAGAACTTTTGATACAAAAATACGCGAAACTCCATCCTTTCTTTGATTTCTGTATCCGATAACGGCTGAAAACATTTGGCGCGATTCCCAAAATTCCCGAAATTCTGAAGGGATTGTCTGGCCGTCGGAATCGGTTTGAAAGACATAGTCTGCACCCTGACTCAAAGCGTAATTATATCCGTACAAAACCGTTGCGCCGTGTCCACCGTTAGGTTTCGTTATTGCAGTCAATTGAGGCAATTCACCTTTGAATCCGTTAAGAATGGAATAGGTGTTGTCCTTGCTTCCGTCGTCAATGATCACTAACCTTGAGTCTTCGCTTATATTTTTAACAACTTCATGCCATTCCCTGGCGACAGAAACGATGTTTTCGGCTTCATTATACGCGGGAATAACGATATATAATTTATCCATTTGCCTTCCTCCTGAAAGTAATGTATTTATTCAAAATAAACTGAAATGCGGCAACAATAAAAATCGAAATTATCTTGATGGTCATGTCGTGATAATTCATTATTTCAACCCCGAAAAAAATAATCAACATGGATAATGATAATCCACAGTAACCTATGATAAAGAATTTTATTGCCCGCACGGATATCCTGTCGGTTATTCTAAAATTAAAATATGCGTTCAGGAAAAAACTGCAGGTAATTCCCGTATTAATGCTGATAAAATTAACGACATACAAATTCCAGTGAAGTCCACGCAAAAGGTAAAAGATTAGGCTGTCGAGACCGGCTGAGATGGAGCCGATAATTCCATACAAAATCATCTCTTTTATTATTATGATGTGATCTCCCGGAAATAACTGTTTCCTGCTATTTGGTTCCATCTGAAAGTATTAAGGCGTTTAAAATAACGGAATCCATGTTATAATACTTGTATTCTGCAAGTCTTCCACAAAGATGTAAATTACGAATCTTTTTTATTGCAAGAACATACTTTGCATATATTTCAGTGCTTTTATCATTTACTATTGGATAAAATGGCTCGTAAATACCATTTGACTTGTATTCAACAGGATACTCCTTTAATATGGTTGTACCTTTCCCTGTTGACGGGAGCGCAGGCATCAAATATTTAAATTCGGTAATCCGGGTAAAAGATTCTTCGTTGGGATAATTAATTACGGAATTGGATTGATAATATTCAACATCATGATCTTCAAATACTAAATTGAGTGAACGGTATGGTAATACGCCAAACTTATAATCCAAAAATTCATCAATGGCGCCGGTGAAAAAGACAATACCGTTAAATTTTTGATTTATAAAAAAAATCTCATTGATGTCTAAATTAATGGAAAGTAATTGTTTTACATTGATATTCACCTTTATATCTATATCTTTATGATTTAAAATATTTGTAATCAGGGAAGTATAACCGAAAGTCGGCATCATTTGAAATCTATCCCGAAAATATGTATCGTCATAACCGATAATAACCGGTACCCGATTGATTACCGTTTGATCTATTTCATCAATGGGAATACCCCATTGCTTAGCCGTATAGTTTATAAATACTTTTTCGCGGATAAATTTGCCAAGGTCTCGAATCATTTCATTCGGATGACTGATTAGGTCGAAAACGGATATTCCGGTATTCAGGAGAAAATATTTAAGCAATTCCGATTTTAGTTTTTCTGCCGTTTCCCCTTAATTTCAACTAACAAATGCAACTTTAAGTAGAAAAAAACTCTGCATCGGGGGCATGCCCCCGATGCAGAGTTGGGAAAAATTTCTTACTTTTAAAGTTGACATGAAAAAAGTACATTTAACCCGGGAACAAAGGTACACA
>JAITMT010000438.1 GCA_031277235.1 Tannerella sp. | reverse complement strand
GATACAGTTCCGAAATGACTTTTTCATCGGAACTGATACCGATTGTTTTCAAGTAACGAATTTTACCGCTGCTTTTATCAACAACAACGACACTTGTAGTGCCTGACCGGTTTGATTTTTTGCGTACATACATGCCACAAAATTACATCATTTTTCGCTTGCGACACCCATTTGGGTGCCTCGGAATTTTTACCCACCTGAATATCAGACATTTGAAAAATTAAGACTGAAATGTGTCGAAGTCAGGAAGAACCAACTGTTTGTCTGTAACCGTTCCATATCTTTGCACTGCAATCCCTTCTTTTACATTCTTTACATTGAACTTATATATTCCCGAACGTGCTTTTTCATTATTTTTTGCCAATTCAAAATTTTTCATTATCTTTGCAACGTCTTTCAAGACAATTTTTTTTAGAAAAAGTGCCTATTTAGTTGAAATCGCCAAATTTTCAAACGAATGCACGAGCACAGATCAATTCACCTATGGTGGGTTGAAGTCTGCGTGTATTCGGGGCGTTTGGCGATGCCTAACTAAATGTGGGTGACAACCCACTTTTTTCATTTAATAGTAATCTCATCTTTGGTTGTCGGGTGAATAAAAAATTGTTGTTATATGGATGGTTTATTTTTATTTTTAATGTTTATTTTGGTGGCGGCGGTGCTAGCGTTTTGGATTTATTTTTGTACTATTCCTGCAAAAATAACAGAAGACAGAGGGCGCTCTTATTGGGAATGGTTTTTCCTCTCAGTTCTTCTTATCAGTCCGTTATTGGGTATTATACTTTTAGCAGACTTAGGAGACATGGAAGAAAGAAGAGAGGATAAAATTATCCAAGACGAAGAATTGAGGATGCGTGTAAGGAACGGGAATAATACAGACGGTGAGTCGTATAGAAGAACTTATTAATTTTGAAAAACCACAAAGATTATTGTTTTATGAAAAAATTTGTATTTTTATTAATGCTCTTTAATTTAGGAGGTATAATGGCTCAAAATAGATCACCAATCACACCTACTATTGCAAAAAAAGTATCAATATGGTGTCGATTTAAAAGTAATTATACAAAATATGATTATGCAGGATTCTTGTGTTACAGATGTTTACAGGAACGTGGATTCAGGGGGAGTGGTGAAATTGATAGAATTATCTATACTTTAGATAAACACTTGGATTATACGGAAGATATTATTTATGAAATATATAAATATCATCCGGATGGTTTCTTTTCTTATGTAAAAGATTATTTTACGATAGAAGAAATTGACATAATGCAAGATTATGCAGAAAAGAGATATGCTATAACTGAACAGCAGAAAAAACAGCAAGCACAACAGCGTGAAATAGAAGCAAAACAAAAAGCGGAACAAGATAAAAGCAAAATCCGTAACCGAATAGAAAACAATGAATTATTCACGTCTTCGGAATTATCGAAACCCGCAGAAATAACGATTGATATGGAAGATTTAGCTACTTATATCAACTCACAATATACAGGAGACAGATATGAGCAAAATCCTATTAATTATACCCTTGATGTTATTGTATCCCGAAACAGGGAATTATCTTTGAAAAATTCCGGAGACAGATCATATTTATCCGACTCCGAGCAGCTAATTTATCAATATCTCAAGGAACTCCCAACCGAAAACATTCACCCTGCCATGCTGAAATTACAATATTCTGGAGAAACAGTTAATGTCAATTCCGTGATACATTTGCAATTTAATGAGACTGTTCATTCCGATATTGTTACAATAGACATAGAAAAAAATAAGAAAACAAAACAGTGGTTGATTAAAGATGAACCGAAGGTACAAGGACAATTTAATCAAATTATCCGAAAAAATGAAGACGATTCCTATTATCATGCAGACGATTTCTTTGTGGAATTTGAGGATTTGCTATATTCCGACAGGGCTTTTTCATCCATTAAAAAAGGGCGTTACAGAACGCAATTTAAAATAATTGACCATCGAATACTGTGCACTGTAAACAATAATATGCTCGGTGAAGGAAAATTGAACTATTCATTCGGAGTTGCACCGCCAAAAAAAATACGGAACAAAACAGGAATATATGTTTTGATTGGACTCGGAGTTGCGACATTGGTTGTACTTGATGCCTATGAATCTCAAAATGGAAATTGATAAAACTTTTGCTAAAAATTGAAATTCTCCTCTATCTTCGCACGATAGTTTATAAAGGTGCGTCGCGGAAAATCACGCCCGCCGCTCCAGTCTGTCCGTCGCCATTTTTGACTGATTTCGGCAAGCGTAATTTTTCCGGCACGAAATATCGTATCTACAAGCCAGATATACCGGTCGAATAAATTTCCCGCCATATTTACAGCGTTTTATCCATTCATCGAAGCCAGAAAGTCCAGATTATCAACCGTATTTTCGAGTTGTTTCTTCACAAATTCCATGGCTTCGATGGAGTTCATATCCGACAGATACTTGCGCAACACCCACATGCGGTTAACCGTCTGATCATTTTGCAACAAATCGTCGCGGCGAGTGCTGGAAGCAATGATATCAACGGCGGGATAGATGCGTTTGTTCGACAATTTGCGGTCGAGTTGCAACTCCCTGTTGCCCGTTCCCTTAAATTCCTCAAAGATGACGTCATCCATTTTGGAACCGGTTTCGGTCAGCGCCGTCGCCAGAATCGTCAGACTGCCACCGTTTTCGATGTTGCGCGCCGCGCCGAAGAAACGTTTCGGTTTTTGCAGCGCATTGGCGTCAACGCCGCCGGACAAAACCTTTCCCGAAGCGGGCTGAACCGTATTGTACGCGCGTGCCAGGCGGGTAATCGAATCCAGCAGAATCACCACGTCATGCCCGCATTCCACCATCCGTTTTGCCTTGTTCAGCACGATATCCGCAATTTTCACGTGGCGTTCCGCCGGCTCGTCGAAAGTAGAGGCAATCACCTCAGCATCAACGCTTCTCGCCATGTCCGTTACTTCCTCGGGACGTTCGTCAATCAACAGGACAATCATATATACTTCCGGATGATTAACGGCGATGGCATTGGCTATATCTTTGAGTAACATTGTTTTACCGGTCTTCGGTTGCGCAACGATCAATCCGCGCTGCCCTTTTCCAATCGGCGAAAACAAATCAACAACGCGCACAGCCATCTGATCGTACACCTTCGGCGAACGTTTTTCCGTCAACTGAAATTTTTCGTCGGGAAAAAGTGGCGTAAGATGGTCAAACGGCACTCTGTCGCGCACTTCTTCGGGAATACGCCCGTTGATTTTATCCACTTTCACCAGCGGGAAATATTTCTCGCCTTCGCGCGGCGGACGAATCGGACCTTCGACCAGATCGCCCGTTTTGAGTCCGAACAGTTTGATTTGCGACTGCGAAACGTAGATATCATCGGGCGAAGACAGATAATTGTAATCCGAAGAACGCAAAAATCCGTAGCCTTCCTGAATCATTTCCAAAACGCCGGATCCTTTCAGAATACCCTCAAAATCAAATGCTTTCTCCTGCTCCACCTGTATTGTCGGAGCATTTTTTTGATTGTTGTTATAATTGTTCGCATTCTGGTTTTGCGGCTTGTTATTGTTTTTAGGCGGCAATTTTGCTTCATTCTGATTTGGGTTCTGCGCAGGAGTCGCTGCAATCGGAATCAGTTGATCCAGAACGGAATTGGTAGTGCTTCCGTGACGGAAAATAACCCGCTTCGAGGCGTCGGATTGGGATTGGGATTGAGATTGAGGCGGAGACTGAGGCTGAGGCTGGGATTGGGACTGAGGCGGAGACTGGGTTTCAGGCTTTTTCTCCACATTCTCAGCCGGTTTTGCCGCTCCATTCTGCTCCGGAAGCACATTGGGCTTGATAATCGCCGGAGGGGCAGGCTTTTGCAGTTGTATCGCCGGAACATTTTCCTTTACAATGTTTCCGAATTGAACTTTTTGCGGTTGATGTTGCTGATTTCGTGGTTGTTGAGACTGCTGTTGCTGTTGTTGTTGAGATTGTTGAGGTTGTTGAGGTTGCTGCGGTTTTTGTTCCTTGTTTTGCGCCGGTTGTTGCGTCTGCTGCTGTACAGGCTGTTTGGGTGTATTCTGACTGTTATCAACAGGCTTGTTTTGAGGATTTTGCTGCTGATTTTTTGCCTGATTTCCATTCGTCTGGAGATGCTCCTTTTTGGGTCTTCCTCTTTTCTTTTGGTTCTGGCTCTGATTCTGATTTTGATTTCGATTCTGATTCTGATTCTGGCTCGGAGTTTGGGTTTCGCCGGATGAAGACGCTGCCGGAGCATTGTTGTTTTTGGCAGGCTTGGGTTCTTCCTTCCGGGGACGACCTCTGCCTCTTTTATTCTGACTGTCAGACTTATCCGACGTATTTTTCTTTGCCTCTTTTTCCTTGTCTTTTTCAGCTTTCAGACCGGCGTAAGATATAGCCTGTTCATCAAGAATCTTATATATAAGTTCTTCTTTTTGAATGGATTGAGACTTCTTGATTCCTAAATTTTCTGCAATTTCTACTAACTCCGGAAGTTGTTTCTCATTGAGTTCTACTATGTTATATTTCTGCATATAAATATTTAATTATAATTCAATTAATTTTATTTTTCCAAATCAATATATAATTCATAAAGATCTATATATCAACTAATTTTGCAACTATGAATTTGTTTGGATGAAAAAAGTTATTCGGATAATTCCATAATTTGGCTTTTGACGGCGCAAAGGTACAAATTATTTTTTTAACTAAAAATTATTTTTCAAAAAAATTTACAATGAACGCGTTTTTTGTTGTTATACCCACTCGAAACCGGTTGTCAATCCGACGTCCTACTATCCAGATGATTTCCGTTCCCGAACACAAAATCCATACGTTTGCCTTGTCTTTGACGCTTAGCTTATGATCTGTAAAATAATCGCTTAGCTTCTTTTTTCCGGTCATTCCGAACGGAATAAAACTGTCTCCCGGCTGCCATCTCCGCAACACAAGCGGAAAAACAAGTTTGTCATAATCAAAAGTTGCTATACATCGGTCTTTTGCAACTTCAAAATGTTTTTCAACGCTCACTTTCTGAAAAGTCAGATTGACAGGTAAATTTTTCCAATCCTGCTCATTTTCAGAGAGTTGATAATCGGTAAAATCAAATTGAACATCCTTGTAAACAATCAGTTTTTCCCTGTCTTTCAATGCCTTATAATCGGAATCAACGGCAAAAAACTCTTTTCCGGAAACGCCATCCAGCGCCTCTAAAATTTTATCCGTTACTTCGCGACTGAATCCGTAAGGTTGCAACATTTCATACAGGACAGACGAATAAGCTGGTTGTTGTTGCAATTTTTTTATATCTATCTGAATATCAGATTCATTAATAGATTCTATCAAGTCTGCTTTCATCTCTTCAATCGCATCCAGATAGATGATTTCGGCTTCGGACAGATGCTTCGATGTTCTCGCAAGCGCCTCACTGACAGCCGGATTCAACTCCTGCATCAAGGGCAGCAACCTGTGACGAACGAAATTACGCTTATAATCAACCGATTCATTCGTACTGTCCGAAACAAACGCTAACTGCTGTTCTTCGATAAAATGCAGAATTTCCACATGGGATACGCAAAGTAACGGTCTGACAACATGTCCATTACGGGGTTTCATGCCGGAAAGTCCTCTGATTCCCGTACCCCGTATCAAATTCAGCAACATGGTTTCAACGCTGTCATCCCGGTGATGGGCTACCGCAATTGCTTGAGCATCATATTTTTGACGTATATTTTCAAACCATTCGTAACGCAACTCTCTTGCTGCCATTTCGATGGATATACGTTTACTTCCGGCATAACCAAAAGTATCAAAATCAGTTTTTAAGAATTTGATATTCAGTTCATTGGCAATCTTTTCGCAAAACGCTTCGTCCCTGTCCGACTCGTCTCCTCGCAGATGAAAATTGCAATGCGCTGCAATACATTGATAACCAATCTTATGAAGAATAAATAACAAAGAAACGGAATCGCTGCCGCCACTCAATCCCACAATGACCGGTCTCTCCGGCGACAGCAATTTTTTGGTTTCAATGTATTTTTGAACGTTGCGTATCAATCCATTGTTTGCCTGCAGGTTAAACTTTTTCTCCCTGCGCCAGTTCGGGATCAATCATGATACGTCCGCAATACTCGCATACGATAATTTTCTTGTGCAACTTGATATCCAGCTGTTTCTGAGGTGGAATTTTATTGAAACAGCCGCCGCAAGCGTCGCGTTCAATATTAACAATCGCCAAACCGTTGCGGGCGCCTTTGCGAATCCGCTTGAAGGCATTCAACAAATGCGATTCGATTTTGCCTTCCAGCGCTTTGGATTTGTCGCGCAACTTGTCTTCTTCGTGGCGCGTTTCGGCAACAATTTCCTGCAATTCCTTCTTTTTCTGCTCCAAATCTATTTTTCGCTCTTCCGTCACTTGTCTGCTCAAAAGAATATCCTCTTTTTTCTGCTTGATGGCGACATTAAATTCCCGGGCTTTCTTCTCGGAGAACTCAATTTCCAACTCCTGAAATTCAATTTCTTTCGACAAGTTATCAAATTCGCGATTGTTACGCACCTGTTCCAGTTGCGTTTTATACCTCTCTATCAGCTGTTTGGATTCTGAAACTTTGTTTTTTTGCGCCAGGATGGCATTCTCCAATTCCTGCACTTCCAACTGATATTTGTCTAAACGGGTTTTCAAGCCAACGATCTCATCTTCAAGGTCTTGAACCTCAAGCGGCAATTCTCCGCGCAAGGTCTTGATTTTATCTATTTCCGTAACCACCGTTTGCAATCTGTACAGCATCAACAGTTTCTCCTCAACGGGCAGATCATCAACCTCTGCCACCTTCGCTTTCACCGGTTCTTTTTTTACTTCCGGTTCCTTTTTGGGAGCAACTTTCGCTGCGGTTTTGGCGACGGTTTTCGTTGCGGGCTTCGCTACGGTTTTCACTGCCTTTTTTGCCGGTTCTTCCTTTGCAGGAGCGGCTTTCACTGCTTTTTTAACCGGTTCCTTTGCGGGAGTAACTTTCGTTGCTTTTTTAACCGGTTCTTCCTTCGAAGGAGCGGCTTTCGCTGTTTTTTTGACCGGTTCTTCCTTTTGAGGAACAACTTTCGTGGCGGGTTTCGCTACGGTTTTCGTTGCTTTTTTTGCCGGTTCTTCCTTTTTGGGAGCAGGCTCTTCCTTCTTGACAGTCTTCGCTTTAGAGGCAGGGGCGACCGTTTTTTTCGCCTTGTCTTTTGCCGTTGCTGTTTTTTCTACTTTGGCTTCTACTTTTTTTGCCATAAGTTATAAATATTTTATAGGGTTTGTATTCGTCATTGAATTTTGGACTGCAAAGGTAGGAAATTTTTTTGAGATTATGTTCAAGAAAACATCTCTTGTGCAAATTTCACTTTCAAAATG
>JAITMT010000437.1 GCA_031277235.1 Tannerella sp. | reverse complement strand
GATGGAATTTCGGCAAAAAGCCATCGAAATCATCAACAGTTTTCCCGCTTCCGAAGCCCGCGCCGGACTCCTGCTTTTAGCCGACTATTTCTCGGAACGGGCGTATTAGGGAAAGGCTGAGGCAAAGGATTTGTAATCCGCTAAAAAACAGCCCCTTCCCCAACCCTCCCCAAAGGGGAGGGAGTCCCCCTCCTTCGGAGGGGTTCGGGGAGGCTTTCACAGGAGGATTGCCAAATTTGGGTATTGCATTGAGTATATTCATAAAAAATAAATAACAAACAAGCAATGAAAAGAGTTAGTACAATTTTGCTCATCTTCTTCATAATGATGGAGATAAGCGCCCAATCAAAAACAGGCAATTTGCCGGTCATTGATTTCTCAAAAACATATCCCGAAAAGGAGAAAAATCTCCAGGATGTGGCTGACCTCGAATATATTCCGTTGGAAACAACCGACGACGTTCTGTTGAGCGAACAGGATGTGCTTTCCCACGTTTCCGACAAATATATTCTTGTACATTCACCTGTGCGAGGCGATATTTTTGTGTTCAATCGCGCCGGAAAAATAGTGTCCCATTTCAACCATAGAGGACAGGGAAGCCGGGAATATGCGGCGATTAGAGATGAAAGCGGTTCAAACGGTACAATTTTAGATGAGAAAAATGGGGAAATATTCGTGTGTTTCCGTACCATTCAGGTTTATTCGCTGAGCGGAGAGTACAAACGCACCTTGCCGGTCAATACGATTCAGTATCACTCGAAAGTTTTCAATTTTGATGATGAAGCCTTACTTGTATATGATGATATAATCGTAAATCCTGCCGTTAAAAGCAATCATGAAACAAAACCTTACAGGCTTATATCAAAAAAAGATGGAAGTTTGATTTCCGTTTTGGACATTTATTTGCCTGAAAGAAATTCAATATTCATGTCCATTGAGCAGGGTAATAATGTGAGGGAAACGCAAATTTATTTTCCATCTAACATGTATTACGGTCAAGATTTTGTTATTGCAGATATTTCATCCGACACGCTATACCTGCTAACCCGAGACAGGAAGTTAACGCCCCTGCTAATCCGCAAACCATCAACACATGCATCATCCGATCCAACGATCGTATGGACAACATCATTAATAACCGATAAATTTATATTGATTGGCAAGATTCCTATAAATTTTAATTCGGGGGGCGGAAAATCTCCCGTATTTACGTATGAACTTGAAACCGGTGAAATAAGTGAAATGTCGTTCATAGATTTACAGGTTCCTATTCGCCGTAATAGAACTTGGGCTATAGGCAGTTCCCCAGCCATTGCCAAAAATATGATTGCAGAACTGATTTGGCCTGAACGTATCATAAATGCTTACAAGGCAAAGCGATTGAAAGGGGACATGGAAAAATTGGCAAAGACACTCAACGAAGATGATAATCCGGTTGTGAGAATTGTTAAATTCAAATAGCCTCCTGTTGCAATTGATTGGTTATTGGGAAAATAATAAAATTCTGCAACTTGCAAATCTACCGAAACAAATTAAAAAGAACATAAAACACAATCGTAACCGAAACGCCTAATAATCCGAACAGTGCGACCAAAACTACGGCAGTGAAGAACAGGATGATCGCCTGCCTGTTTTCTTTCCACGAAAAGGTTGCGACTTTCAGCGAAAACATCGGAATGTTGGAAACAAGCAACAACGAGGTTGTAATCGCTAATACAGAGAGAATTACGATCAACGCAACCGGCGAAACATGAAAACAGAATACGTCAATACGCGAAATCAGGCACATCTCCCCTGTCCGCAGCGATGGCGTCAGCGCCGTCAGCAACGAAGCCCAAAATATCGCGTGCGCAGGCACGGGCAACCCGATAAACGACGATTTCTGGCGGTCGTCCGTGTTGAATTTGGCGAGCCGCAAAGCCGAAAATATCGGAATCGTAAAAGAAGAAAGCAGTAAGATATTGGATAATAATGAATTATTCCACGCCATCGAACTGATCAAATCCCTCAAAAAACAAAACAGCATCATCCCCGGCGCCACGCCAAAACTCACGATATCCGCCAGAGAATCAAGTTCTTTACCCATTTGCGAATAGGCATTCAACATTCGAGCCGCGAAACCGTCCGTGAAATCAAACAGCGCAGCCGTGAAAACGGCAATCATCGCATACGGATAATTCCCTGAAAAAGAAAGGATTATTGCATAAATGCCAAAGAAAAGATTGGCGCAGGTCAACGTGTTCGGAATATGTTTTACAATGTTTTTCAAATCTTAAACTTCAAATTTTCAAATCCTCAAATCTTCAACTCCTCCTGAATGAAAGTTATTTTGCCCAGCCGTGCAATAGGCGTCTGATTGGCAGTTACTTTCTGATCCATTTCCACCAGAATTTCCGTTCCAAGCGGCAGGAAAACGTCCACGCGCGAGCCGAATTTGATAAAGCCCATCTGTTCGTTCACATCGCAACTTTCGCCCACTTTGGCATACGTTACGATGCGTCGCGCCATGGCGCCCGCAATCTGTCTCGCCAGCACGTCCACGCCGTAATTGGTCGTAATCACCACCGTCGAACGTTCGTTTTCGAGGCTGCTTTTGGGCAGATACGCCGCCTTAAACCGCCCGTCGTGGTGTTTCACATATTTAACCGTCCCGTTGACGGGAAACCAGTTCGCATGAACATTGAAAATGGACATAAACACAGACACTTGAATCCGCCGATCGTGAAAAAATTCGCACTCCTCCACCTCCTCGACGGCAACGATGGTTCCGTCGGCGGGAGCAATCACAAGTCCTTCAGAATCAAAGGGAAAACGTCTAAAAGGAATGCGGAAAAAATTCAACAGAATGAAAAACAGCGCAGCCGACACGGCGAGCGTCACATAGAAGCAAATTTTACAGCTAACCGTATAATAGACAATGAGATTCACGATAAACATGATCGTAAACGTGGACAGCAGCAATCCTGTCCCCTCCTGATGTACCTTCATTTTCTTTACTCTTCGGCGCATACGTGATTTTTGCGCCGTAAAAGTAGTGTTTTTTTTGCTGATAGAAAAATTTTCGACGTTAAGTTATAAATTTTTGTCATAATCCAAACGGAGTTGCAGGCGTTCGTCGGGCGAAACAAACCT
>JAITMT010000434.1 GCA_031277235.1 Tannerella sp. | reverse complement strand
AAAAGAGGTTGAATCAATCCCCGGCGTGCCATAGGTACGCGATTTTCACCCGGATTGTTCATATCGCGTACCTACGGCACACAAAACGGGTGGAACGCTGCATTTCTACCAATATTCTGCCCCTAACGGGACATCCGGGTTTCGGAAAAATTTCAGAGAACTTAACAGCCCTGCTTGTGGGGAGGGATTAGGGGAAAGGTTGAGAGGGGCTGAAGGTGAGGTACAATCTTCAAATCTTCAAATCTTCAAATCAAGAATTAAATGAACGGGAGAACGGACTTTGGTTTTCATTATCAATTGTCCATTATCAATTGTCCATTAAATGAAGCGATTGGGGGTGAAAGCCGGAGGAGGTGAACGGGTCGCAAGTAAAAAAATACTTTTTTAGCAGGTTGAAAAGAATTTTTTTGTATATTTGCCAGTAAATTCGGGCAATTATGGAAAACATCAGGACTAAAAAATCAATCATCATTTCGGCAGTTTTCCTGTTGCTAACTGCCGTAATCATAGCGTTTTTCTTCCCGCGGGAAGGAAAATTCCGCTATCAATTCAACGAGGGAAAACCCTGGAGATACGGACTTTTGACGGCGCCTTCGGACTTCCCCATTTACAAGGCGCCCGGCGAAATCGAGGCTGCCAGAGACAGTTTGCGCAAACATTTTGAACCTTATTTCCGATTCAATCCGGACGAAGCAAACGTAAAACTCGAAGAATGGCGCAAGCAAACGCCTGTTTTACAGGCTTCCGGCGTTCCGGCTGCCACGCTCAAATACGTTGATGACGCCATCTGCGATGTGTATGCCAAAGGCATCATTTCGAGTTCGCAATTGGAACTGATGCACAGAGACAATCATCTGAAAATAAACGTATTGACGAACAGCGTATCCGATAGCAGAAAAATTTCGGATTTATATTCCGTCAAAAAAGCCTACGAGGCGATTATTGACAACGCGCCGCCTTCCATTGACAGGGATGATTTGGAGAAATGCAATGTAAATGAGTATCTTACGGATAATATTTTTTACGACCGGGAAACTTCGGAGAAAATTCTGGAAGAATCATTGCAGAGCATTCCGGTTTCAACGGGCATGGTGCAGGCGGGCGAACGTATTGTGGACATCGGGGAAATCATTGACAGCAAGACTTTTGACAAACTCCGATCCCTGAAGCAGGTGCACGAAACGAAGTCGGGCGGTACGAAACGGCAAAATACGATTTTTGGAGGACAGTTCATTCTGGTTCTCTGCATGTTGGCGTGTTTCGGATTTTATCTGGCAACCTTCAGTCCGCAAATTTTCTTTAAACGCAAAAATCTTGCATTCATACTGCTTTGTGTTCTCGCGGCTTGCGTTTTTTCGGAAATTTCCGTAAAATACAGTTTATTAAATATTTATATTATTCCTTTTGCCATTATTCCGATAGTTGTCCGTACGTTTTTCAATTCGCACACGGCTATTTTTACGCATATAATCACCATTTTGATCTGTTCGCTGACGGCGCTGTTTCCCTACGAATTCATTCTGCTTCAGTCATTTGCAGGTATAGTTGTCCTGTTCAGCCTGAAAGAATTGTCGCAGCGCTCGCAACTGTTTCGCTGTTCGGCGTTTGTTTTCATCACATACGTTGTTTTATATATCAGCCTTGTATTGTATCAAGAGGGTGATTTTAAGAAGATTAACTGGGAAATGATGATGTATTTCCTGATTAACTTTGTGTTGTTGATGTTCTCGTACGTACTGATTTACATGCTGGAAAAAATATTCGGCTACATCTCACCCATCACGCTGGTGGAACTTTCCAACATTAACTCTCCGATACTCAAGAAGTTATCGGAGACGGCGCCGGGTACGTTTCAACATTCGCTTCAGGTTTCCATTCTGGCTTCCGAGGCAGGTGCGAAGATTGGCGCCGATACGCAACTTATCAGAACCGGAGCGCTCTATCACGACATCGGCAAGATGAACAATCCCGCGTTTTTTACCGAAAATCGCAGCGGCGACGTCAATCCGCACGATAAACTGTCGTTTGAAGAAAGTGCGCGCATCATCATTTCGCACGTTCCCGACGGCGTGAAAATTGCCGAAAAAGGGATGATTCCGCAGGCTATCATTGACTTTATCAAAACGCATCACGGTAAGGGTTTTGCCAAATATTTCTACAATTCGTATCGAAATACCTTCCCGGACAGACCTGATAATAAGGAAGTTTTCTCCTATCCGGGTCCAAATCCGTTCTCCCGGGAGACGGCAATCCTGATGATGGCGGATTCGGTGGAAGCGGCTTCCCGAAGTTTGACGGAATATACGGACGAATCCATTGAACATTTAATCAACAAAATCATTGACAGTCAGATTCAGGAAGGTTTGCTGAAAAATGCGCCGCTGACGTTCAAGGATGTAGAAGACGTAAAAACCGAATTTCACGAGCGGCTGAAAACGATGTATCATACGCGGATCAGTTATCCGGATTTGAAAAAGAATTAAAAATGCCCGGTGCATGTGGTGCTTTTACATATTAAAACAGAGATAATTGGGTTTCTTTTGGAGGATAAAAAGTTCCGATAATCATGAATGGATTATGAGAGACATAATGGTGAACTTGTGAAGTACCCAAAAACAAATGTAAGTCTTTGGTCTTTGCAAAGTCGTCAAAATACTTTTTCTTGACATCTTCGACTGCTTTTGTTTCGTTTCCCTCGTGTCGGGCAAGACAATTCCAATAAAGTTGCCCGATTTCCCAATCTTCTATCATCAATTTGCTTTGCTTTCCTTGGTTGTCTTCAAAGAGATAACAAAATTTGTACGGTAGTTTTCTCACAACTTCAAATGGATTTTCGGGTTGTTTGAACAAATTCATTTGCAATCGTTCCGCTTCAAGTTTTGCTAATTTTGCCTTGTTCCATTCCCGTTCAACTCCTTCTATTGTGAAGTCTAATACCTTTGACGGTTTGAAGACCGCCAACGAAGTACATATTTTTTTATTTTGAGACTCGGCAATCAGTTCATTTAAATTGTAATAAACTTTATCCAATACGAACTTCTTTCTCTCTGCCCAATTCCCTTCTGTATCAATGTGTTCAAGAATTTTTATTCCGCTGTCGTGCGAATAGGGACGATAACTTTCAGGTCTAAAATCACTTTTATTTTTTACAAGGTCAATTTCAATCCAATCATATTTTTTGTATTGTTCTTCATACGATTTTTTACGAAACTGAATAGGATAAATTCTTACCCAAGTGCCATCTTCTCGAAATCCTGCCGTACAAACCAATTCGTCATATTTTCCCGAAATTGCAGGATAAGTTTTTACTGCGATTAAAACCTTTGTCAATGCCATTTTATATGTGTTTTACTTCATACTCAAAATTCGGCAAACTTTCAATGGCTTCCGCTAAATGCTTGCGGTGGCATTGATTAATATTTACTTCAAAACAAGTCAAAGCAATACGTTTATTTTCTTTGAGCAAATTTAATATCTTTTCTTGCGTATCAGTCGTTTTTGTCAAGTTATTTTGACGATAAACAGCAAATAATTTGTCATAATCGGCTTGTGTGTTCAACTTTTGCCGTTGTTCGGATTGTATGCCGACTTCGGGAAAATGCACATATTGTATTCCCAAATTTCCGCAATAACGCTGTAATTGACTTTTGCTAAATCCGTATTTCATACTCAATGGATTACAGCGAACATCAACCAAAATTTTTATATCATTTTTCAGCAAACGGTTTAAGTATTCTTCTAACGAAATTCCCTCATAACCAATAGTATATAAAATGGTTTTGTTTCCTTTGGGACGGCTATTGCTTACTTTTTCCAATTGTTCCGGTGATAACAGTTCTTTTGCTTTTTTACTGTTTATCGCCCAATATGGAAAATAAAGATAAGTATGCTTCATTAAAGCATCGGTAGTCATCTTTCCGTAACGGGATTTTGTCTCCTGCAACAATTTTCTGTCTGTCTCCTTTAATGTTTTTATATAGTCCGTTGTATCAACTTTTGTAAAGTGGCTCGTAGTTTCCGACAATATCCCCTTACTTACCATTGCCGTCAAATCGGCATTGGCGGAATACGAATAGCAGCCATAATGATATGGAATAAAGTCATACCCGGCTTTTGTTTGACACTTGGTAAACAAAAACAACAATTTTTGAAAGCTAATTTTATCTATCTGTCCGTCAAAAATTTGCAATAGCGCTAATATGATTTTTCGTCTGTAAAACATTCTGTCAAACTTTCCTATTTCAACCCCCTGTTTTCAAGAAGCGGGTCAATCGTGGGATCTTTGCCGCGGAAGTTGCGGTACATCACGGACGCATCGTCAATGCTGCCGGGCGTCAGGACGTAATCGCGGAATTTCTTCGCCATTTCGGGACTGAAAATGTCGCCGGTCTCCTTGAATGCTTCAAAAGCGTCGGCATCAAGGACTTCCGACCACATATAACTGTAATAGCCTGCCGTATAGCCACCTCCCATCGTGTGGTTGAAATACGTCGAGCGATAGCGCGGCGGGATTTGCGACAGTGCGTTCCTTTTGTTCATGGACTGTTCTTCAAACTTCAGAATATCAAGGTCTTTCGGGATTGTTTTCAATATGTGGTAATCCATGTCCAGCATCGAAGCCTGCACATATTCCGCCGTGGCGAAACCCTGTCCGAATTTACTGCTGCTCAATATTTTATCCAGCAATTCCTGCGGCATATCCTCGCCTGTCTGATAATGTTTGGCATAGACTTTCAGCACTTCGGGTTCGAGCACCCAATGCTCCATGATTTGCGACGGAAGTTCCACAAAATCACGCGGAACGCCCGAAACTCCGTCATAATGAACGTCTTTGAAAAGATTATGCAAGGCGTGTCCGAACTCGTGAAACATGGTCGTAGCCTCGTCAATGCTCAACAGGGCGGGCTGACCGGCAGCCGGTTTCGTGAAATTGCAAACAATCGTTACGACCGGCGTAACTTTCTTGCCGTCTTTGTACGTCTGTGAGCGGTATGTGCCGCACCACGCGCCTCCACGCTTGCTTTCACGCGGGAAAAAGTCCATGTACAGGATGCCGCGGTGAGCGCCGTCGGGGTCTTTGCACTCAAACGCCAACGCCTCTTCGTGCGGTTTCGGAATATCCTTTATTTCGTTGAATGTCAAGCCATACAATTTATTTACCACGTAAAACAAACCGTTACGCACGTTTTCAAGTTTGAGATAGGGGCGGATTTCGTTTTCATCCACGTTGTATTTCTCTTTCATCACTTTTTCGCTGTAATAACGCCAGTCCCAGCCTTTTAGCGTATCTTCAACACCTTCTTTCAGCATAATTGCCTGTAAATCGGCTTCTTCCTCCTTTGCTTTCGACAGGGTGGGCGTCCAAACCTCGTCAAGCAATTGATATACATTGGCGCTGTTTTTTGCCATCCGTTCTTCCAGCACAAACGATGCATAATCTTCGTATCCCATCAGTTTCGCCTTTTCCAAACGTTTGGTGATAAGCTGTTTAACAACATCCTTATTGTCAAATTCATTGTTTTGGTTGCCGCGATTCAGGTATCCGTTGAATATTTTTTCGCGAAGTTCCCGGTTATCGGCAAATTGCAGGAACGGCATCACGCTCGGATTGTGCAGCGTGAAAATCCATTTTCCTTCCTGACCTGCCTTTTTGGCTTCTTCGGCGGCTACGCTTTTCAGGTTTTCGGGAAGTCCCGACAGATCCTTTTCGTTGTCTATCACCAACTTAAAGTCATTTGTTTCCTTCAGCATATTTTGTCCGAAAGTAATCTGCAACAGCGAAATATCGCTGTTCAACTGACGGAGTTGCTCTTTTTTGTCGTCGGGTAAGTTCGCGCCGCCACGGACAAAATCCTTGTAGGTTTCTTCCAGCAATTTTGCCTGTTCCTTATTGATATTCAACAGTTTCGCCTGTTCCTTGTCGAGTTTCACTTCCTGACGGTATTTGTCGTAAACGGCTTTTACTCTGGCAAATAAGTCTGGATTCAGCATAATGTCATCGCGATGTTTTGAAAGCGCCGGAGCCAGTTCCTTGCTGAGTTCCTGCAACCCGTCGTTGGTGTTTGCGCTGTTCTGACCGTAAAAAACCGAACTCACTTTATCCAGCAGTTTGCCGCTTTGGTCAAGCGCCGCGATAGTATTCTCAAAATCAGGCGCTTCGCTGTTGTTGACGATGGCGTCAATTTCCTGTTTTTGCTGTTCCATACCCGCCTCGAAGGCAGGTTTGTAGTCTTCGAGTTTGATTTCTTCAAACGGCGGAACCTGAAACGGTGTTTGATATTCCGTCAGAAACGGATTTTGATGTTTCCCGTCCGTCCCGATTTTTTGGGGTGCGCTGTTACCCGCTGCAATTCCTGCACAAAGTCCGATTGCCATAATAGTTTTCTTCATGAGTAAGTTATTATTAAATGTGGTGCAAAGATAGGTGAAATTTTCGGGATAGACAAACTTGCGCGCTCTCCCATGCCTTAATTGAGAATGAAAAGCAAAGTCCGTTTACCCGTTCATTCAATTCTTGATTCTTGATTTGAAGATTTGAAAATTTGAAGATTTCTAGAAAAAGCCCCTCCCCAACCCTCCCCGAAGGGGAGGGAGTCCCCCTCCTTTGGAGGGGTTAGGGGAGGCTTTCTCCCGTTCTACCGTTCATTCAATTCTTGATTTGAAGATTTGAAAATTTGAAGATTTCGAGAAAAAGCCCCTCCCCAACCCTCCCCGAAGGGGAGGGAGTTCCCCTCCTTTGGAGGGGTTAGGGGAGGCTTTCTACCGTTCTCCCGTTTATCCGTTCACCCACAAGTCCCCCACCCCGCCCTTCGGGCACCCCTCCCGGGAGGGGAATCTATCCGGCGTAATTCTCCTTCATCGGAGGGGTACTGCGGAGCAGGGGGTTGGTTCTTCTTTGGAGTGCAGTTGAATCCTCAAATCTCCATATCTTTCCGCAGGAAACGTTCCGCCATCTGCAGTTATGAAAATCGGGCTTTTCAAGCCTGCACAAACCTCATTTCCACCTAATTTTAATAACAAAACAACCTCATTAGCAAGGATATGTGTCATCTCTTCATTACCTCATTCCGTTGGTTTTTGATGTACAGATAATGAGGTAATGAGGTTTATTATATATTGTACCTCTTGCCGCTACTACTGAGGTTTTTTCAGTTTGTGAAATTAGTTTTTTTCAAATCTTCAAATTTTCAAATCTTCAAATCCTCCCTTTTTCCCCTCCCTTTTTCGCGCCTTTTCCCCCTTTTTCGCGAGAATTTGTGGAAAAATATGTCATTTTTTTGCTGTTTTGGCTTAAACGGTAAATATTGGGGCTCGAATGGGAGGCAAAGTCCAAAAATTCTCCTTACATTTGCCGCGATTTATCCGCAAATTGTTACAAAAATATGGAAAAAACATCTATTTCTACACACGTTTTAATCGTGGACGACGAATTCAACGGACGCGAATTGCTTGCCGAACTCGTGCAGCGGATTTTGCCCAAAGCACGGATTATCAAGAGAGAAAGTCCGCCCGAGGCGATTGAAGCCGTAATGGAGCAGGCTTTCGACATTATTTTCTCCGACATACGGATGCCGCAAATCACGGGGCTCGAGATGCTGCGGGTAATCAAGGGGATGGGGCACAAACCGTATATCGTGCTGGTGTCGGCATACAACGAGTTCGACTATGCGCAGGAAGGCATTGAAATCGGCGTAAACGGCTATATATTAAAGCCTTTGACGCTCGAAAAAGTCAGGAAGGAAATCGGGCGCTATCACGAGGCGCTGAAAAATTCCCTTCCGCTGCAAACCATCATGGTAAAGCGGGGAACCGACACGTTTCAAGTCAATGTACAAGATATCAAGGCGATTGTGCGGGAAAACAAGCATTTCATAACCATCTATACCCGGCACGGATTTATAAACTACGTCAGCAGTTACCTCAAGGAAATACAGGGCAGTTTGCCGGAGCATTTCATCTACGTCAACCGACAGACCATCATCAACATGCACTACGTGAACCATTTCTGCAATACTACCAGGACGCTGTTCATCGAGCATCCGGTCAACAACCTCTATATCGAGACAAGCCGCAACGGAGCCAGAAACTTTCTCGACCACTGTCAATTTCTAATCGGATAGGCGCATGAGACATTTTCTTCCGCTGCTTTTCATCCTCCTGTTTCCATTGGCGACAAACGCTCAACACGCACAGCCCGAACGTTGGGAACATTCCATGTCTCACCGCTACTACGGCGGGCGGCAGGGACTGGGGCAGATGCAGGCGAAACATATTTTTCAGGACCGCCACGGCTATCTGTGGATTTCAAACTTCAGCGGCGTTGACCGTTTCGACGGCGCCGCTTTCCGGAATTACGGCTATGATTTTCTGCAAGGAAACACTGCCTTCCACATTTGCGAACATGGCGATACGATGTTTTTTACATCGCAAAGCGGTATTTCCGTCCTGTATCCCGGCGATTCGGCGCGTTTCATTCCCTTCCCCGGTAACTTTACGGTGATGGATGTTATGAATACGAACAATTTTTATTCCGATGAAAACACGCTGTATATTTCCAATCTGGTGGAACGGAACGAAACCGACTATCACGGCAAAGCGTCCATTTACAAATTCGACCTGCATACGGAAACTTTCACCCTGATAGCCGACCGCCAATATGCGGCAGTCATCGGGAAACTGGACGGTAAAATATTCGTATTCAGCAATTTCGGATGGTGGTCAAATCATGATTCCGATCATCCCGCCATGCAAATATACCGGCTGGAAAACGACCGGATGCAACCCGTGCAAACACTCGGATGGGGAAAATACCGCTATGGCTATCTTTTCGGGAATGAAACCGGTCACCTGTTCTGGTCCCGGGAAATCTCGCCCGACCATTACAGCGATATCTCCGAAATAACGCTTGCCGGCGACGGCAGTTTCCGGGTTACGCCCCTGTTTCAGGCACCATATTTCCTCCAACATATTTTCAGTATTGACGGGCATACGGTTGGATTTGTCACTAGGAAACTCGAAAGTTACCTGTATTCCCTGCGGGACAGAACCGTTCAGCCGTTCCCCGTCAACAGTTTATATTTCAACCACGCCATCCGGGACAGGGAGAACCGCCTGTGGTTCGCTGCCGAAGACGGCGTTTATGCCTGCAATAATTTTGAGGTCGAAACCTTTCAACTCGGTCTGGCAAAAAACGACAATATCTGGAGCGTCCTGCGCGACCGCGACGGCAACACGTGGTTTTCAACTTTCGGGAACGGACTGTGGATGGCAAAGCCCGACGGCACGCTGCACCGCGCCGTCAATGCAACCATGACCATAGACCACGGATACATGAGCAATACGACCGACCGGCAGGGCAGAATCTGGCTGACCAGCGCGGATGGACTATTGTGCTACGAACCGGGACAATACGGCGGTGGAAAACTGATTCGCAGGGGTATAACGCTTGCCGCGTATTACGACAGCATTACCGGCAGGGTATATGCAGGCGGAGCCCGGGATAATATGCGGTATCTGGTCGCCGTGGATGGAAACCTGCGGGATACCGTGATAACATTCAACAAGCAGTATATTATCTGTATCAGCCGCGACGGCAACCGGAGACTGCGCATCGGCACGTTTGCCGACCAGTATTATCTGGACGAAACGTCGCAAACGGTCGTCCGCGACACGACGCCCCGCCCGTACCGGCGCGGTATCATCGCGATGGCGCTCGACCCCGCAGGCACGCTGTGGAAAGGCACGCAGGACGGTCTTTTTGCGGAAAACCTGCAGGGAACGGACATTCCCGTCCATCCCAAAACGCCCAACTTCGTCCTTTGTCATGGCGACAAATATGTGATTTGGGGCGGCGTCGGCGCCGAACTGTTCGTGCTCGACCTGAAAACATTTCACGAAGAGGGGCGCATTCAAATCCGCACTTTCACGTATTACGACGGTCTGGACATCCTCGAATGCGGTCAGAACGGCGCTTCCATTGACGCGGAAGGCTTCGTGTGGCTCGTCGCGGGCGACCGTGTCCTGAAATTCCATCCCGATACGCTGATGTCTATGCCCGAACCCGTCCTTTCGCCGCCCCATATCGTCTCCGTCAGCAGCGCCCGCAGGGACGGCGACCGGCAGACGATAGACCGGCAGGGAATAGACCGGGAACATCCGGTCAGGATTGCCCGCAACGCCAATTTCCTGCAATTCGACATTCTGCAGGCGGCTATCAACGCGCCCGACAGCCTGCGTTTCCGCTACCGGCTGCTCGGTTACAACGAGGACTGGACGGTTACCGCCACGCCGACCGCGCGCAGTTTCGCGTTTCAGAACGTGCCGTTCGGGACGTACCGCTTCGAGATTCAGTCGTCCCCGGGCAACGGCGTCTGGTCGGAAAGCGCCTTCTCGCCCTTCCTCCACATCAACGCTCCCTTCTGGCTGACCGCGCCCGGATTGCTGCTCGCCGGTCTGGCGCTGGCGGGGCTGACCTATTTCCTGTTCACCGCAGTGCAACGGCGCATCGCCCGCAAACAGAAGGAGGCGCAGGAAATCGAACAGTTGCGCTTCCACGCCATCCAGCACAAGTTCATCCCGCACTTCACGCGCAACGTGCTCAACTCGGTGAACTACCTGATAACCAAAAATCCGGAAGAAGCGCGCGAAGCCATCTCCGACTTTGCCAACTTCTCGAACGACACGCTGCTCAACAGCGACCGCTTTTTCTGGTCGCTGCAGGAAGAACTGACCTACATCCGGCGCTACACGCATCTCGAACAGATTCGCTTCGCCGACCGCCTCTCCTATCACTACGACATAGACCCGGACGTTGACCCGCAAATGAACGTCCCGATGATGATTCTGCATACGTTCTGCGACAACGCGCTCAAACACGGCGTGCGCAACAAACCGGGCAACTGGCACATCCGCATACGGATAGCCCGCGAAAACGGGTCTGTCGTCATCTCGGTCGAAGATAACGGCATCGGACGTGCCCAAGCCAGCCAAATCCTTACCGAAGGTACGCGCGAAGGCATCAAAATCGTCGAAAAACAAATCGAATACTTCAACCGCGCCTGTAATCAAAACGCCCGCCTCGCCATCATTGACCTCGTGGACGACAACGGCGTGCCTTGCGGAACACGGAGCGAGGTTTGGATTTAATCAATGGAGAATTGAGAATTGACAATGAAAGGCAAAGTCTGTTTATCCGTTTATCCGTTCTCCCGTTCACCTGTTTACCCGTTTATCCCAAATTCACCACCCCGCCCTTCGGGCACCCCTCCGAGGAGGGGAATCCATCCGGCGTAATTCTCCTTCATCGGACGTAATTCCCCTCTTCGGAGGGGTGGCGCGGAGCGACGGGGTGGTTCTTTTTAGTGTGTAGTGTGTAATTTTCTTTTAATTGACAATCGGGGAAGGGGATTTGACAATTCGATAATTTGAAGATTCAAAAATCTGTAAAATCTGCAAATTTTGTTAATTCTGTAAAAAAAGATTTGAAAGCGTGATGAATCCGAAGGATTCAAATATTTATAGAAAATCAATACCCGTGCAAATATCCGACACCTTCGGAGTCGAACGCCCGTGAGGACATTTCTTTTTCTATAAATATGCAATCCCGCTCGGGATTGACTTCGATGCATCAATACAGCCTGTTACAGATTAATTATTTTCCATCTCCAATCCATATTTGCTCGATTTCTTCCAGCGATTTTCCGGCAGTTTCAGGCACTAATTTCCACATTATCAGCATGTAGGGAATGCACATGAAGGCAAATAAAATGAATGTGCCCGCAGGTCGCAGATTTTCAAGCAGCCACGGCGTCAGTTGTCCGATCAGAAACGTGCCTGTCCACAGCGACAACCCGGCAATAGACATCGCCAGCCCGCGCACTTTGTTGGGATACATCTCCGAAAGCAGCACAAACACCACCGCCGAAATCGAAATCGCCGTACTGAAAATATACGCCATAAAGAATATGAGTAACAGCACGTTTGGCAATCCCCAAGCCTCGCCCCGCGCAAAATAAACCGCCGTCAGCACGAGAAACACAATCATCGCCGACACGCCGTAATAAATCAGATTTTTCCTGCCCACGCGGTCAATGATAAACAGCGCAATCACCGTAGCCACCATGTTTGCCAGCCCGACCATCACCTGATAAAACAGCGAATCGCCACCCGACAGTCCGTTGCTCTCAAAAATGGCAGGACCGTAATACAGCACCGCATTGACGCCCATGAACTGACCGAGCATCGCAATCGCAACGCCGATCAAAACCGCCTTGCGGATACCGGGTTGCCACAACGCGCGCCAATCGGATTTAATCTCACTCTTAGCGCTTTGCAGCGTTTCGTCCAACTGGTTTTGCGCCGAACCGTCATCGCTGAAAATTCTCCTGAAAATCTGCAGGGACTGCACATTTTTTCGCTTCAAAATCAACCACCGCGGACTTTCGGGAATGAAAAAGATGGCGACGAAAAACAGCAGCGCCGGCAAAGCCCCTACGCCCAACATTCCGCGCCAGACTTCTTCGCTGAAAATTTTCCGCAACGCCGGATTGCCCAGCGAAGCGCCGCCTTCCGAGGCATAGCCCAACAGTCCGAAATTAACCAGGTAAGCGCTGAAAAAGCCGATGGTAATGGCTAACTGAAAGATAGTTACCATGCTTCCCCGGTATTTTGTCGCCGATACTTCGGAAATGTACAGTGGCGAAACAATCGAAGCCACGCCGATTCCCACGCCGCCCATGATACGCCACAGTACCAACTGATTAATGCCGACGCTGAAAGCGCATCCGAATCCCGAAAAAGTAAATAAAACGGCTGCAAAAATCATGACCGCCCTGCGTCCAAACCGGTCGGACAGCCACCCGGCAATCGCCACGCCGATAATCGAACCGACCAGCGCACAACCCACATACCAGCCCTGCGCAATCGTATCCAACCCGAATTGCTCCGTTACCTGCACAACCGTTCCCGAAATTACGGCAGTATCATAGCCAAACAAAAAACCGCCCAATGCAGCCACCATAGCCAGAAAAATGAGATATTTGAGATTTACCATATCTTTAAAAATTTTCAATTTCGGGGGCAAATTTATAAATTATTTTAATAATATCAATAATTATCGGATATAATTTTTACACAATACAGACTTCGTCTTAACATTTTGTCAGTATTTAAACTTTACGACCGATATTTCGGGATTTTCCGTTAAGCCGTACAATAGACGATTCTTTTCGTCAATACAAAAGTTAAAAACCGGATATTCCAATTCGTAGAATCGAAGCGGTTTTCCGTTATAGTCAAAAACAAAAATACGGTTTTGTAAATCTTTTCCCGGTTCGGGGTATATTCCGTAGTAAAGCGCCCATATTTCCGAAGGAGTTACAGCCCCGTTTAGATAGCCGATCCTTGTCCGGTTTTTTATCGCGGAAACATGGTTGTTTTCCCGCTTCAGTTCAGGGACAAACCTGTCGGGACCCTGTATTCTTGCAATGAGTTTCAATTCATCATCGTAAACATCTATGATATCGGTATAGACATAAAAAACGACTATCTTATTACTCCGGTAATCATAGAATATCCTATTCTCAAAAGACCTTTTTTTCAAAAAATCGGGTATTGATTCGTGTTTCAGTTTCGGATAGTCAACGGACAGGGTCGTATCCCTGTTGGCGTTTTCATCAAAAACACTCAATAGATTAGTTTCGTCGGTCAGGCAGGAAGCGACGAATTTTTCGTTCCGCAGAGATACGACAGCAATCGGCCATTCCAAAAAATCAACCGCTTTCTCCGGTTTGATTTTTGATTCCGTATAGAAATCTTTTTTTTCATACGCCGTCAGTTTTCTCAATTGCATATCGAAAGCCCAGACATATTCGGAATCCATTTGGAGTGTCCAGCAATTAAGTCTTTCGTCCGGTCCTATTCCTCTTGGTATATTTTCTGCGATTTTATCAAGATTGTCCTTATGATAAATCTGCACAAAACAATCGGTCGTGTTATCAACCAGTATCAACAATGAGTCTTCGCAGTATATGCCTGTAGGTTTCCATAGGCTGTCCATATTCAGAATTTCGCCCTTCAATTGAATTGGTTTTTCAAAATCGTCGAATGAAAAATAAGTTATGCGGTCTGTTTTGTTGTTTTGCGTACAACTGAAAGGGAGTAAAATCGAAAACAGACAGAATATAATCTTTTTCATTCTGTTACCGTAATTCATAAGTCAGTATTTTAAAAATATCGGCGCCTTCCTTCAGTATTTTCAAATCCCCTTTTTTAATTATATCCACATCTTTACAGTCCAGTACTCTATCAAGAATTTCCTTTTCCCTGATTGATTTATCCGAAAAGATAATAATTGGAGTTTTCCTTCCCTGAACTTTTGAAGCGGGTTTAAAAAAATACATGTTGATTTTTTCAGGAGATTTTAATGGAAACATATTGAGATATTCGCCCAACAGAGAAGTGTTTATAACAATTTCATCATCTTTTTGCTGCAGGAAAACAATAATTTTTGAATTTTTCTTTTTGTAAAGTATGTCCGATGATACGGTTTGCAAGTCCTTGAAGGAAACATCACTATTTATATCGTATAAATTCATTTCAAATACGGTTTCTTCAGAGAGGGGATTAAATTCATATTTAATATCCCTATTTTGCGGTATAGGCATATTAAAATCACTCATAAAGCCGCCGGAAACTTTGATACTGTCCTGTGCATACCCGGCTAAGACAGTAGATAAAAACAGCAGTGTGCCAACTAATTTCATATTTTTATTTTTTAGAAAGGTTTATTGAAATACGCCGCAAAGATAAACAAACTTTTTGAATCTGCTATTTTTTTCAAATCCTCCAATTTCTTTTTTCCGTTCATACCTTCATCTGTTCATCCCTAATTACCATCGTTTTTAAGTACCGTTTCCATTTTGATAGTATTCTGTTTATTTAGATACAATAACCGGACAATCGTTAAAAATGAACATATAATAATGATTATCAAAATGATATATGTTGATTTTGCTTTCATGATTTATTACTTGAAATAATACTTGATTAAAACGGGATTGGTTTCCATTTCGGATGCCAGCAGACTTTCATAAACTTTTTTGGAGGAATCGTCCAGCAAACTTTGAGGAACATATTTTTCCAAATCTACCCAGTCACACCAGCCCAGCACATATTCATCGGTAACAATATTGGGTTTGAAAATAACCTTTTCCTCGAATTTCGGTATGAATTTGCTTGTACCGGTTGATTTGTCATAAATGATATTGGCATAGTTATCAAGTTCTTTCCAAGAGAGTTGTGCCAATACATAACTATCATTCTGCCCAACTTTTTCTATCAGATAGGAAAATTGAGAAAATGCCCTGTCTGCCAAATCTTCCCGAGTACGTGGAGGAGCCTTGATAAAATTAAAATTACCGGTCAATCCTTCTTTTGTATATTTACCGAAATCAAACCGAAAAGCAGGCTCAAGGTGTTCCATTCCAATTTTATAAACAATTGTGTGAAACGGACGAAAAAAATACCAGCCATCTTTGTTCGGATAAAAACTGTCATACGCGTAACTTCCTATTTCACGCTGTTCTTCAAATTCTTCATGCAGCAGTTTTTTTTCATCCAGATTGTAGTAAATTATTTTTTCAGGCTGAGATCTGGAATAAAAAACATGTGTAGTGCTGTCTATGGCTATTAAGTGATGAACAGCCGCCAGACCGTCATAAACGAGCCTTCTTGTTTCAAGATAATTTCCGGACAAATCATAGTCATACACAAAACCCGACCAGGAAAGCAATTCAAGGTGACCGGAAAACGGATTAATATGAATATCTTCAATAGAATAATATTGCCCCGGACCTTGCCCCCTATTATCTATTTTGAAAATAAAATTTCCTTGTTGTCCGAACACAAAAACAATGGCTTGAGGCATATCCAATACATAGTATTTACTTTGATAATAGATTGTGCGATAGATGGACTTCATAAGTACATTAGAATCGGTTTCCAGCGGGATTAACTCAACCGAACGGAAATAATCCCCAAGGGAAGCCTTTTCCGGTCTGTCAAGATTTACATAAATCGTATTGTTTTCCCGTTGGGGCTGCGAACATGAAACACAATAAGATACAATCAACAAAAGGCAAATAATCTGTTTCATATTTTAATGTATAAATTTTATTCCAAGATTTTGCTTTTTCCGCCTTCAACGTGGACAGATACTTGCGTACCAGGGAAAATGCCAGTTGTTCTAGTCTTTAAATTCATAATAGAGAATTACAGGATTTGCGTCTTCTTCCAGGTTTTTCAAATCTTCCAGCCGTCCTAAATCCGGCGATAAAATGTCCTCTTTAGCCCATGCTTGATACATGGAAATAATATGAGAATTTACAATGTAATAAACTCCGCTTGCATCGGAACAGCCAAAGGCAGGAAGAACTTTAATTACGCCATCTTTAAATAACAGGTCATCATTAAAGTTCTCTAAAACATACACCTCTTTTGTTTTCTTGTGAATTAGGAGTTTGTGAAAAAAACGTCCTTTCTGAATATCCATAAGAATGATATTTCCTTTTTCAATGAAACTGAGAATGGAATGATATTTATCCAATTCTCTGTTTTCCAATACATGTTGCATGACACTCATCTCATTTAATTCATCCGTTTTTTCAGATGTTATGGAAACGTCCCTGCCTTTCAGTTCTACGAGGGAAAAAATGCTGTCTTTATTTATTTCAATAACATAAGGCATAAACTGTTGAACGAAAACCGGATTTCCATTTTCCCGAAAGTAAAAAATATTACTTTGAATTTTGTGTAAGTTACTGATTCCCTGAGTGTATTCCATTACATTCAAGTAATGACGTTCTTCCTTACCGGTTGATTCCTGAATAACGCGAAGTAAATAATTATTATCGGCATGTTTTCGAAAAATAGCATCTGCATACAATTTGCCCTCAACATGCTCAATATTAAAACTGCGGACTTCTTTTTCAAGATTAATCGCCTGAATAAAATTACCCGTTGCAATATCGTACTTATTGATACGCTGCAAGTCTATATCCAAGACATAGACTGTTTTGTTGTCTCTATCTATCGTAAAATCAACAGGTTCAATAAATTCACCCGGTCCGTTACCTGTATTTCCGATCTTCCGGATAAAATGTCCTTCCCTATCAAACACAAACAGGGATTTTGCCTTGTTAAAATCTAAAACAAAAATATACCGGTCAAATACTCGAATTTTAGAGATATTGCCAATTAAACAGGATTCATTGGTCTCCAATGGAATAACACTGACCTTCTTATAAAGCGATGAATATAAGAACACTTCGTCCGAGTTCTTTTTTGCCTTGTCAATATCGAACACATACAATCCGTTTCCTTTACTTTCTTCAGGATCTTTTGAATGGGAAGAACAGGAAACATGAAAAAAGATTGAGATAAAAATTAAGTACACATTCTTTCTTTTCATTTCTTTGGGAATACATAAAATACTGTTTTATAGATATTTAATAATCTTTCCCATAAATTCAAGATTAAAAATACCGTTGCAAAAATAAACATTATTTTTGAATCTGCTACTTTTTTCAACTCTTTTTTCAAAAAAATCAGATCGAATGAAAATAACGCCTTATTATACTATGACCCGGTTATAAATTGAGTTATCATAAAGTTGAAAATTGAAACTTAAAAGCGTATCTGAATCTTTTTTTACCTCTATAACATGTTTTTTGCAAAGATAATTTTTTTTACGGCAAACAAATCTATTTCTCAAAATGAATGTCCGTATAAGAACCTAAAAAATTATGTAATATAACGATAGATGTATCATTTATCTGTCCCGAAGGGACAATAAGATTATCTCCTCAATCGTCGTGCCTTCAGGTACGCAATATGTTGAATCATTTTCCCGTATCACGTACCTGAAGGCACGCATCTCCGGGAATTACCGTTTGTTCTACCAATATTACATCCCTAACGGGATTTTAGGAGAATATACGGATACTCATTTTTCTCAATTATCTGACGGGGTTAGTATAAAATTGAGCAGTCATATAAAAAATACGGAGGCTTTTCCCTACAAAATCCGGAAAAACCTCCTCCAGCGATATTCTCCCGTCTCCATATCTTTTGATTTCCAGATGATTACGGCTTTTCCGATGATGCAGTCTTCCGGCAATAATCCCCAGTAACGGGAATCGCGCGAGTCATGGATGTAATCGCCCGCCATGAAATAGTAATTCAACTTGAATGTATAATTATTTATTTGCCCGTCGTCCAAAAAGACCGAACCGTCCTGCACGGAAAGTTTTTTGCCGGTTTCATATTCTATCAGGTTTTTGTAAAGCGAACAGTTGAGCGTATCGAGTGAAAGCGTTGCACCGGAAGCCGGTATGTAAAATGGTCCAAAATCTTTAATATTCCATTGATAATGTACCGTATCGAATGGAAAACATTTCCAGATGACATCCGGAAAATCAGTTTGCGACTTTTGCGCCAATTCCCTTTGCCGGAATATGCAGCCTAACGAATCCTGACAGTTTTTCACCCTGTATATTCCATTTTCAATGGAAAACGTGTCTCCGGGTAGCGCTACACAGCGTTTCAGATAGTACACATTCAAATCCATGTCAATTTTATCCCAATTTCCGGAATAGGGAAAATTGAAAACCAGTATGTCGTTCCTGCGAACCTTCCGGATTCCATTGAGTCGCTTAGTCTGAACCTTTCCGTCTATTCGAAAATTCCGGATATCCCTGTAAAACCGCGGACCCGGAATTTGCTTGTTTGCAATTATGTAATCGCCCGCCAATACTGCCGGGTCCATTGACGCCGAAGGAATTTTGATAATGGAAGTGAATATGAAAACACGAAGCGCCGTGGCAAAAAGAATGGCTGCAATCAAAAGGATTGCATAAAACCGCAACTCCTTCAGGATTTTTTTTATTTTCCGTTGTATTTTCATAACCGTAATTGACCGTTTCACCACCAGACCTGCTGTCCGTTTTCATACGTAAAAATTCTCTCTTCCTTGCCTTTGGTCAGATTCCGCAACCAAAACAAAGCATTGAGAGGGGCATTTGCATATTCCAGATATTGCCTTGAAGTACCGGTTTGTCTTCCCAGCGAATTCCATTGATAATCATCCCAATAGAAAAGTTCGTATTCTTCTCCTTCCCTTATGAAATTATCGTCGTTTCGGGGAAGATAGCGAAAATAATCAATATTCACCGGTTTCCCGAAATCCAAACCGATCAGGCCTTCTTCACCCCATTCGCACATGTAAGAAGTCAGGGGATCGCCATCAAAGGCGTTTTTTGCTTCCCAACCCTCGGGACAATGAAGATTACCGGTGAGCATGCCGGACAATTTCTTTTCAGCATCATTTGAATAAACTTCAATTTCCGAAATTTCACCGCCTCTTGAACCGGACGCCGATACAAATCGAAAATAACGGTAGGGTTTGCTTAAATTCGGATCCACCGGATTATAAAGTATTTCCGGCACATCATTCACTTCATAAACAGTCAACGAATCGCTGAAATCGGCTTTATTGGCTACCTGAAATTTACTGCCGACGAGCAACTCTCCCTTTTTCGGTACATCACCGGGTTTGTATTTACGCTTCAAAATCACAGTCTGCGTTTTTGAATGATCCGGAATGAGTTTTTTTATTTCACCCTCTGCAGTCAGTATGAAAGGAGGAGCAGCAGGTCGGACACCTTCCCCGTCAAAATAAACAGGCAAATAAGCGACATTTTTTCCCATTTTCGTAAAAACAACTTCATTCGCCTTAATCTTTCCCCAGTGTACCGGAATCCAGTCATGATTGTTGAAATTGCACAGGTAAGCGTATTTTCTTTTCCCGAAAGATTTTTGCGTGAGGGAAACGGTAATATCCATACAATCCAGGTAAGAATCGGTTACGTCCTTAATGCATGGATTGCGAAAGGTTGGCGGTAAAATTTCACCTTTCCCGTTTTGCAGAACGGGACGATCGGGTTGTTTGGCATAGGTATATCTGAAAACCTTTGCAATTTTTTCATCCCTCGATTTCAGATGATTGCCAAGCGTATCCCATAAGGCGCTGAAGGAATAGTCTTCCATCCGGCTGTTGCCCGTGTAAATAATATTCCAGTCATGTCCCATGCTGCGGTCAGCCCACTGGGGTACGAAATCCATTCCCGAAGGAATACCCAGGGAGCGGAAAATATAGGTTCCCAAGACCGTGTAATCGTTACAGGTTCCCTTTTTCAAGTTGATCAGACGGACAGGATCATAGCCGCCGGGCAAAAGTTTTTCATAGATGATTTGGATGGAAGATATATCCCGGATTCTCCACAACATTTCCTGAAGTTTTTGCTTTTGATTCAATGCATCCCTGTTGATTCCTGCCAGATCGCAAACTTCCATACAGGTCAATTCCCTGCCGTAAATTCTAAAATCCCGGATTGTCCCGTTCAAATAATTGGTATCGAAGTTCCAGTTTGATTTTCCAAGAAAATTACGGACGAGTTTCCGGTTATCCAGGTGAACGTTGACTCTGCGTACCAAAAGACCGTTTACATAAAATAATACACAATGCCTTGAATATGAAACCGCCAAATGCGAAAGTCCGTTCAGGGGCAAAGGATCGGTATGGATAAATTCCCACGCATTTCCGGTTCTTATTTCCAAGGTTGCATTTCCTTCATTTGAATAGGGAATGAAACAGATATAATAACTGCTGTCCGTTCCGAAATCAAAAACCCGGGACATCGGTTTGTATTCGGAAAGGTTAATCCAACAACTGACCGTAAAATCGGGAGCAGTATCAAAGATATGGCCGGAGAGAGTTTGAAAGGCATTCCCGCTTAGCGCTATGGAGGGAGAATTGAATAATAAACCGGAATCCAACCGGCAGGAAGTATCAAGCATGAATTTCACATACGGATAAAAAGTGTTGTAAAATTCGGAACGCCAGGAAGCGGGATAATCCGCAGCATTGACTTTATAAGGCAAAAGAAATTCGCAGAAATCGTCAAAACTCAATCCCCGGGCAAACGGCGATTGCCATGCTTCGAATGCACGGTCTATGTTGTCCATCAAAAATCCGGCAGAAACATGTTGCAGGTCCGGCACAATTTCATGATTTTTGAAATCCGGTTTTTGTAAAAGATTCAATAGGGAATCCTGTTCTCCGGTAATGGTAACATATCTTCCATTAATGGAAAAGATGGAATCCACATCCCTGTAATACGCATCCAATTCGGGCGAATCAAGAAAAAAACGGGTATCCATATTTTCTATCAGAAACACGGCGGCTTTATATTTCAAACTGTCCGCCGGATTTTGCCGGTAATGCGCCAGCACTTTTTCCAACTCCGGACGGTTGTCGCCCGCCAGTTGCAAGGTTTCTTCCAAATAATTTTGCCTTTTCCCGCAGGAAAGACAGAAGATGCCTGCTATCAGAAATAAAAAACAGTATTTTTTAGTCATAATCTATAATTTTTTTTGCTTCCTTTCTCATTTCTTCGATTGCCGTTGACCGGACTTTCGGCTCTTTAGTCAGAACAGTTTGTGCCATTTCGCGGGCTTTCTCCCCATTTTCCGTTTCCACATACAGTTTCATCAGCAAATAATGCGGATACAGGCGGTTCGGAACAATATTTGCCGCTTTCACGAAACGCTGTTCCGCACTGTCATAATCTTTCAACGCCTGCCGGTTCTTTCCCAGAATATTGTACAGCATCGGGTCGCAACTGATTTGCACGGCACGCTGCAAAACCCTGTCGCTTTCTCCGTAAAGTTCCATTTGCGACAG